>NZ_JAOWIA010000028.1:0-266 GCF_030332345.1 Citrobacter sp. Cpo221 | reverse complement strand
GCCTGATGCGCTGCGCTTATCAGGCCTACGATTTGCACGCTACCGTAGGCCGGATAAGGCGCCAGCGCGCAGATTTGTCTGCAGAACGGTTTTACACAATAGCCGCAATCCACAATGCCTGATGCGCTGCGCTTATCAGGCCTACGATTTACATGCTGCCGTAGGCCGGATAAAGCACCAGCACGCAGATTTGTCTGCAGAACGGTTTTACACAATAACCGCAATCCACTATGCCTGTTGCGCTGCGCTTATCAGGCCTACGATTT
>NZ_JAOWIA010000027.1:0-93387 GCF_030332345.1 Citrobacter sp. Cpo221 | reverse complement strand
CGGTAGTTCAGTTGGTTAGAATACCTGCCTGTCACGCAGGGGGTCGCGGGTTCGAGTCCCGTCCGTTCCGCCACTTATTAAGAGCCCTGAGCTAACGCTCAGGGCTTTTTCTTTGTCTGCAATTTAATTATTGCTGAATCCGCAAAAATCCTCTGCATTTTTCACTCTTTTTCTATAAAGAGCTGAAGCTCATAATCCTCTCAGTTAACGAACATAGTGATTAAAAAGAGGAATTCTATGACTATCCCTGCATTCGGTTTAGGTACTTTCCGCCTGAAAGACGACGTGGTTATCGCTTCTGTTAAAACGGCGCTTGAGCTAGGCTACCGTGCTGTCGACACTGCGCAAATCTATGATAATGAAGCGGCTGTTGGTCAGGCGATTGCCGAAAGCGGCGTACCGCGTAACGAGCTGTATATCACCACCAAGATTTGGATTGAAAATCTCAGCAAAGAAAAACTGATCCCAAGTCTGAAAGAAAGCCTGAAGAAGCTGCGTACAGATTATGTCGATCTGACGCTGATCCACTGGCCATCTCCAGGTGATGCGGTATCTGTTGAGGAATTCATGCAGGCGCTGCTCGAAGCAAAACAGCAGGGGCTGACTCGCGAAATTGGTATCTCAAACTTCACCATTCCGCTGATGGAAAAAGCCATTGCCGCAGTAGGTGCAGAGAACATTGCGACCAATCAGATTGAGCTGTCTCCGTATCTGCAGAGCCGTAAGGTGGTTGACTGGGCGAAAGCACACGGTATCCACATCACCTCTTACATGACGCTGGCTTACGGTAAAGCGCTGAAAGATGGAGTGATTGCGCACATTGCCGCTAAACATAACGCGACCCCGGCGCAGGTTATTCTGGCATGGGCAATGGGGGAAGGTTACTCCGTAATTCCTTCTTCTACCAAACGTGAAAACCTGGCAAGCAACCTGCTGGCGTTGGAACTGCATCTGGATGCCGAAGATAAAAAAGCGATCGCGGCACTGGACTGCAACGATCGTCTGGTCAGCCCGGAAGGCCTGGCCCCTGATTGGGATTAATTGCCTGACCCTCTGTACCCTTTAACCCTCTTTCACAGCTCCTTCGGGAGCTGTTCTTATATATTCACTTAAAAAGTCGATAAATGCCCGAATGCGCGTACTGACGGCACGATCGCTGTAATAAACTGCGCTAAAAGGCATCTCTACCGGCAGACGTTTATCTGCCAATAACTCCACCAGTTCACCCCGCGCGATCTCTTTATCTATCATATAATCTGAAAGACATGCGATGCCGTTGCCATTCAGGCAAAGCTGTTTTAGCGTTTCTCCACTGTTGGAAGAAATTCCGCACTCGACCTCATGCAGCTGTCCGTCGATACAGGCAATCGGCCAGGTATTGAGTGAAACCGGTTCGGAAAACCCCAGACACAGATGCTGGTTTAACTCCTCGACGCTCTCTGGCTTGCCAAAACGGGCAATGTAGTCCGGTGAGGCAATAATCTTACGATAGCTGGTAAATAACGGACGCGCACGTAGACTCGAGTCAGTCAGTGTACCCGCTCGTATAGCAACATCCACTTTTCGTTCAATAAGATTGATGAACGTTTCTGAGGAGACGAGAGACAGCGTCATCTCGGGATACCGCTCCCGGAACGGCTTGATTAGCGGCATCAGGAAATGCAACATCACCGGTGTTGCTGCGTCGATGCGCAGCAGGCCGCGCGGAGTATTACGCGACTCCATGATTTCCGTTTCTGCTGCAGCCATCTCTTGCAGTATCTGCTGCACCCGCCTGAAGTAGCGCTCTCCTTCTTCGGTCAGGCTTAGCTGTCGGGTCGTGCGATTAAGCAAACTGACGCCCAGTTTCATCTCCAGCTTTTTTACTGCCCGGCTGACCGCGGAATTGGCTTGTCCAAGCTGTTCTGCCGCCCGGCTAAAGCTGCCACTTTCCACTACCGCCACAAAAATCGCAAGTTCTTCAGAGGTTGCTTTCATTTTTGCACCTGACGCAAAATTATATTGAGATTTTGAATATTTTTGTCATTAAAACATCCTGGCATACTGCGTGTCATCTGATTACTGATGTTACGGAGTTATTTATGCCTCTCGCTTTATTTGCACTAACAATAAGTGCCTTCGCTATAGGCACTACTGAGTTTGTGATTGTTGGCCTGGTGCCAACCATCGCTCAACAGCTGGCGATCTCGTTACCTTCCGCTGGGATGCTGGTTTCAATCTATGCGCTGGGGGTGGCAATTGGCGCACCGGTACTGACCGCTCTGACCGGACGCCTTCCACGTAAACAGTTACTGGTTGCGCTGATGGTTCTGTTTACAGCGGGGAATTTGCTCGCATGGCAGGCACCCGGGTATATGACACTCATTGTTGCTCGTCTGCTGACTGGGCTGGCACATGGCGTATTCTTCTCGATTGGTTCTACCATCGCGACAAGTCTGGTGCCAAAAGAGAAAGCGGCTTCCGCCATTGCCATTATGTTTGGTGGCTTAACGGTGGCGCTGGTCACCGGCGTGCCGCTGGGAACATTTATCGGTCAGCACTTTGGCTGGCGTGAGACTTTCCTCGCGGTATCAATGTTAGGCGTGATTGCACTGATCAGTAGCCAGTTGTTGATCCCCGCCAACATTCCCGGTCGTGCAGCCGCCAGCATTCGCGACCAGGTGAAGGTGCTGACTCATCCCCGTCTGCTGCTGATTTACGCCGTTACGGCACTGGGCTACGGCGGTGTATTCACGGCATTCACCTTCCTGGCACCGATGATGCAGGATCTGGCGGGATTCTCCCCGGCAGCAGTAAGCTGGATCTTATTGGGTTACGGTGTTTCAGTGGCTATCGGTAATATCTGGGGCGGTAAGCTGGCGGATAAACATGGTGCGGTTCCTGCGTTGAAATTCATTTTCGCCGCGCTGTTTGTTCTGCTGATGGTCTTCCAACTGACGGCCTCTACTCAGTACGCCGCGCTGGCTACCATTCTGGTGATGGGGATCTTTGCCTTTGGTAACGTACCGGGATTGCAGGTCTACGTGGTACAGAAAGCTGAGCAATTTACGCCTAATGCTGTAGATGTGGCGTCAGGGTTAAACATTGCGGCGTTTAACATTGGGATTGCACTGGGGTCAGTGATTGGCGGGCAAACGGTCGAGCATTATGGTTTAGCTCAGACGCCGTGGATTGGCGCCCTCATTGTTCTGGTAGCTTTCCTGCTGATGGGGGTCAGCGGTCGTCTTGATAAACCCGTGCGTGTTGCTCTGGGGTAAATCATTGATGTAAGCGCCCACTTACAAAACAAACTGCAATTGTTCGTTGAAAGTGAGTGCTAAAATCCCTATAACAGAAGAACCAGTCCGGCTGCGGACTGGTTGACGTTACAGAGGTTTGAAAGTCTAAAGTGCGAAAAAACACCTATGCCATGCGTTATGTTGCCGGACAACCCGCCGAGCGGATTTTACCGCCGGGGTCGTTTGCGCATATTGGCCAGGCATTACCCGCAGGCGTTCCGTTAAGCAGTGAAGACCGCATTCGCGTGCTGGTATGGAATATTTTTAAACAGCAGCGCGCAGAATGGCAGTCGGTGCTGAAGAATTTTGGCAAAGATGCGCATCTGGTATTATTACAGGAAGCGCAAACCACGCCAGAACTGGTGCAGTTTGCGACCGCTAACTATCTTGCTGCCGATCAGGTTCCTGCCTTTGTGCTGCCTCAGCATCCCTCTGGCGTCATGACGCTCTCTGCTGCTCATCCTGTTTACTGTTGTCCATTGCGCGAGCGTGAGCCTATTTTACGGCTGGCGAAATCGGCTCTGGTAACGGTGTATCCGCTGCCTGACTCTCGATTATTAATGGTGGTGAATATCCACGCGGTTAACTTTAGCCTCGGCGTCGATGTTTATAGTAAGCAGTTACTTCCCATTGGCGATCAGATTGCTCATCACAGCGGCCCGGTTATTATGGCTGGCGATTTCAATGCCTGGAGCCGTCGACGGATGAATGCGCTATACCGCTTTTCGCGTGAAATGTCGCTGCGCCAGGTACGTTTTACTGACGATCAGCGCCGACGCGCGTTTGGTCGCCCTCTCGATTTTGTGTTCTATCGTGGTCTGAACGTGAGTGAAGCCTCTGTGCTGGTCACCCGTGCATCCGATCACAACCCGCTACTCGTTGAATTCAGTCCCGGCAAACCTGAACAATAACGGTGTGTCAGGTCTGCCGTAGGGCAGGCCTGTGATGGTTGCCCTTCCTATTTCACAACAACCGAAGGACAACACAATGACAACACGCTCTCACCATGACAACGTCGAAAAACAGTTTGGCTCTCAGGCTAATGCCTATTTAACCAGTGCGGTGCACGCCTCTGGCCGTGACTTGCAGCGTCTGAGGGAAAGGTTATCGGCATTTCCGCAGGCCCGTGTGTTGGATATGGGATGTGGAGCGGGGCATGCCAGCTTTGTAGCCGCGCAACACGTAAAGCAGGTTGTGGCTTATGATTTATCGTCGCAGATGCTTGAGGTGGTCGCTGAGGCGGCAAAAGACAGAGGCCTGGAGAATGTCGCCACACGCCAGGGTTATGCCGAAAGTCTGCCATTTGAAGATAGCGAATTTGACGTGGTAATTAGCCGCTATTCTGCGCACCACTGGCATGATGTCGGACGCGCGCTGCGGGAAGTGAACCGCGTTCTGAAGCCCGGTGGTGTATTGATTGTGATGGATGTGATGTCGCCAGGCCACCCAGTACGTGATATCTGGTTGCAAACCGTGGAGGCGTTACGCGATACCTCGCACGTTCGTAACTATTCCAGTGGAGAGTGGCTGTCGTTAATCAACGATGCCAATTTGATTGCAGATACTTTGTTAACCGATCGCCTGCCACTGGAGTTCAGTTCGTGGGTCGCGAGGATGCGCACGCCCGCGGCGTTGAGCGACGCGATTCGTGCATACCAACAAAGTGCTTCTGCAGACGTGAAAGCCTACTTTGCGTTACAGGAAGATGGCTCGTTTACCAGCGACACGATAATGGTTGAGGCACATAAAGCGGGATAAATAAAAAAGGCACTGGGGGGAATCCAGTGCCTTCATTTCTACAATGCTATCAGGAATCCGGCATGCCGTTGTTTTTCACAAACAACGTGAGCTGATCGCCTGGCTGTAGATTGTCCGTATCGCTGTTCCAGCGCATGACATCTTTGATGTTAACCCCGTGACGTTTGGCAATGCTCGACAACGAGTCGCCTTTACGCACACGATAGGTGATGCTATCGCTGTTGTTCGCCAGACGCTGCGCGCTGGTACCCGCACCCACCGTCAGGTTTTGACCCACTTTCAGGGATGACCCGCGCAGATTATTCCACTGCTTAAGGTCATTGGTGCTCACGCCAAGACGTGAAGCGACGCCAGAAAGCGTATCGCCAGAGCGAACTTTGTAGCTACGACTGTTCAGCGGCGTGTTATCCGCGACCAGCGTTGACTGCACGGCTGCAATTTCGCCTGAAGCCAGAGATTCACGCAGCTTCTCTGCATGCTTCTTTGGCACCATCACATATTGCGGGCCGCTGGCACCCAACGTGGAGCCTTTCACACCTGCATTGAAAGTCTTCAGCTTGCTGACGGAAATACCCGCCATATCGGCAACCTGAGCCATCTCAACCGGGCTACTCAGGCGAACACGTGCCAACGCGCGGCTTTCGTCTGTTGTTGGCAGACGCACGCCATAGCGTTTGCTGTTTTTGAGTATATCGCTCAATGCCAGCATTTTGGGCACATACTGCTTTGTTTCCTGAGGCAATGGTAACGACCAGAAGTCAGTGGATTTTCCACGTGCTTTGTTCGTTTTGATTGCCTTCATGACACGACCTTCACCGCTATTATAAGCAGCAACGGTCAGCAGCCAGTCGCCATCAAACATCTTGTTCAGACGCTGCATCATGTCCAGTGCGGCGGTGGTGGAAGCCACAACGTCGCGACGTGCATCATAATTGCGGGTCTGTTTTAAACCATAATTGCGCCCCGTGCTCGGAATGATCTGCCAAATACCTGCGGCATTGGCGCCAGACGTTGCGTGAGGATCAAAAGCGCTCTCCACTATGGGTAGTAGTACCAGTTCCATTGGCATGTTACGTTTCTTAACCTGCCCGGCTATCCAGTACATATACGGCTCTGCCCGTAAAGTTACATCGTGGAGATAGCTCTTATTACGTAAATACTTCTGTTTCTGTTCGCGAATCCGGTTGTTTTCCGGAATTCCCATCTTTAGCTCGTCACCAATGAAAGCCCACAAATCTTGATCAGCAGCGATAGATGTTCCGTCGTCCATCCATCGCGCCTGACTTGTAAACTTTCCTGCTTCCCCTTGACCAGCTGCAGAAAGGCTCTGTGCGTGTTGTTGGACGTTACCAGTATTCTGGCACCCAACAAGCAGGACAGAGGCGAGTAATATCGCTTTTGCCTTCATGTGTGTGTCAATAGTTGCTTAAAAGACGACCGATCATAACGGCGAAGTTTTCAAAAGGCAACCCGGAATTGTCAGAACGTATCTTTCTTTGACCTTAACCAGGCAAAACGCTCTTCAGGTTGTTGCAATATTGTTTCTTTGTTTATTTCATTAATTAAATCAATATCTTCCGTTCTCAAAAAAAGATTATTTCGCCGCTCATTTTTCAGAATTACGGGTAGTGTCATTTGTTTTTTTACGCGTAACTCATTAACTTTACGATAATATTCATTTATGAACGAATCGTGCGGGAGAATGCTTAAGGCAAACTTCATGTTTGCTAATGTGTACTCATGTGCACAACAAATTAATGTATCGTCAGGAAGTTCGTTTATTTTTTTAAGTGATTGATACATTTGAGATGCTGTACCTTCGAAAAGTCGACCACAACCGCCAGAAAAGAGCGTGTCACCACAAAATAAGTAAGGATGGCTAAAGTAACAGATATGTCCTAAAGTGTGACCCGGAGTAGCAATTACCCTAAATTCATGCCCCAAAACGAGTGCAATATCGCCATCTTCGACTATGTGTGTCGTTCCCTTATCTTGCGTTTCAGCCGGTCCGTATACCACTATTTGTGGGAAATGTTGCAGGAGTTCTTTCACACCGCCCACGTGATCCTGATGATGGTGGGTTAGCAGGATGGCTTCCGGCACCCAGTTATGCTCTGCAATGGCTTTCAAAACAGGAGCCGCCTCACCCGGGTCCACAATCAGACAATGCTGGTCATTATTTGACAGGACCCAGATGTAATTGTCCTGAAATGCAGGAATACTGTTAAGATTCATATATTACCTCTCAATGCGTAACGGAAGGTTGTGATGAAACCGGCAAGGATCCCTCAAACTGTCGTAGCGCCCGTTAGCTGGGATGATTTGCCCTGGGGCGAACACTATCGTGAGGCGCTGGAGCATCAGCTTAACCCGTGGTTTGCAAAAATGTACGGTTTTCATCTGCTTAAGGTTGGTAATTTAAGCGCAGAAATCGATTCTGAAGCGTGCGCGGTTTCTCATCAGGTAAATGTTTCTTTGCAGGGATCTCCCATGCAGGTGACGGCCGATCCTTTGCATCTTCCCTTTGCCGATAAGTCCGTGGATGTCTGTTTATTGGCCCATACGTTACCGTGGTGCTCTGATCCGCATCGCCTACTGCGTGAAGCCGATCGCGTGTTGATTGATGACGGCTGGTTGATTCTGAGCGGCTTTAACCCGGTAAGCTTGATGGGATTGCGTAAACTGATACCCGTATTGCGCAAGACATCGCCCTATAACAGTCGGATGTTTACCCTCATGCGTCAACTGGACTGGCTATCATTACTTAATTTTGAAGTGCTGCACTATAGTCGTTTTCATGTTCTGCCCTGGAACAAGAAGGGCGGGAAAATGTTAAGCGCCCATATCCCCGCGCTGGGCTGTTTACAGCTGGTGGTTGCGCGCAAGCGAACCATTCCGCTTACGCTCAACCCGATGAAACAAAATAAAAGCAAAACGCCTATCCGTCATGCCGTTGGCGCGACCCGGCAATACCGTAAACCGGACGCTTAAGCCTCAGCCTGATACCCAATATCATCCTGAGTCGGGCTCATGGCCGCGGTGCGCGCAAGCTCATCGCAGCGTTCGTTTTCCGGATGGCCCGCATGGCCTTTAACCCATTCCCATTTGATTTGATGCGGCCCCAGCGCGGCATCGAGACGTTTCCACAAATCGACGTTCTTTACCGGTTTTTTATCTGCTGTTTTCCAGCCGCGCTTCTTCCAGTTGTGAATCCACTGCGTAATGCCCTGGCGCACATACTGGCTGTCCGTGCTGAGTATCACTTCACACTGTTCTTTCAGGGCTTCCAGCGCAACGATTGCCGCCATCAGCTCCATGCGATTATTAGTGGTGAGGTTGTAGCCCTCGCTAAAGGTTTTTTCGCGCCCACGATAGCGTAAAATCGCCCCATAACCACCAGGCCCTGGATTTCCCAGGCAAGAACCATCGGTGAAAATTTCTACCTGTTTAAGCATCTCTGGTAGACTTCCTGTTTTAGCAAATCGAAATCAAACGATAAGTCTGACATAAATGACCGTTATGAGCACTGGAATTACACGACAGATCGTCCTCGATACCGAAACTACCGGTATGAACCAGATTGGCGCCCACTATGAAGGCCACAAGATCATTGAGATCGGTGCGGTTGAAGTGGTGAACCGCCGCCTGACCGGCAATAACTTCCATGTTTACCTGAAGCCGGACCGGCTGGTGGACCCGGAAGCGTTCGGCGTACACGGAATCGCAGACGAATTCCTGCTCGATAAACCTACGTTTGCCGATGTAGCCGACGAGTTTCTCGACTACATTCGCGGCGCGGAGCTGGTCATTCATAACGCATCGTTCGATATCGGCTTTATGGATTACGAATTCGCGAAGCTCAAGCGTGATATTCCAAAGACGAATGAATTTTGCAAAATAACCGATAGCCTGGCGCTGGCGAGGAAAATGTTTCCTGGCAAGCGAAACAGCCTTGATGCGTTATGCTCGCGCTATGAGATAGACAACAGTAAACGAACTCTGCACGGCGCATTGCTCGATGCCCAGATTCTGGCCGACGTTTATCTGATGATGACCGGCGGGCAGACCACGATGGCGTTCTCAATGGAAGGCGACAGCCAGCAGCAGAATGACACGGGGATCCAGCGTATTGTGCGACAGTCCAGTAAACTACGCGTTGTTTTCGCCACTGATGAAGAGTTAGCGGCCCATGAGTCACGCCTTGACCTGGTGCAGAAGAAAGGCGGAAGTTGCCTCTGGCGGGCATAGTTTGTACGTTTACCGTATGAAAATGGCCATTCGGGTGATTTTTGCAGCAAACGATTAAAAACGTGAGAAAAAGCGTTGACGAGGCGCGAGGCAATCCGTAATATTCGCTTCGTTCCCAAGCGGAACACAACGCGGAGTGGTAGTTCAGTTGGTTAGAATACCTGCCTGTCACGCAGGGGGTCGCGGGTTCGAGTCCCGTCCATTCCGCCACTATTCAGAAAGCCTGAATCAGAAATGATTCAGGCTTTCGTCGTTTTAGCCCGCCAAAAAATAATAATCTCATTATCACGCTTTATCGACCGCGCCCGAGCTTTCGGGTGGGCAACACATCAGGTCATCCTTAACCCGACGCATATCCAGAAGGCGATTAACTCGCGAAGTGATTCATCACGCAGGCGAAGCGGGGTGAAAAGTTATCGCCAATAAGAACCGTTTCCTCATTCAGGTGCTTTAGCATATACAGCTTGTCGGCACGTTCGTAAGCGTCGAAGAAGAGATAGTCGACAGCGTCCGTTGCATCATCATCGGGGGATTTTTCCCGACCATCGGGAGTGAGCATAAAAACGCCTGCGGTATGGCCGAGTGGACGGACATAGCGAAAGAACAGTTTTCTATTAACAGCGAACTCGCCGTCGTCACTTTTGAGTTTCCCTTGGACTGACAATGAAAGGTGTCCGGAGTTGTAGCTGGTTATCAGCATTATTCCGTGGAGTTCCTTTTTTGTATTCTGGATGTCGAGTATCGACGTGAATTCCGAGGAGCAGGAAAAACTGATTTCTTGTTTTTTCGCATTCCCGGCGATAATAAAAAAAGCGATAGCCGCTAGCCCAAAAATGGCAATCACGACTGACCATAGTAAAGGAGAGTGATCGCTTTCCTGCTTCATATCATTCCTCATGATGGCGATACTGGCTGATGCAATGGTAATAGCCGAGGTTTAGCCCGCATTCAGCGGCAAACGACCACTCAACCAGATTATGGTTGCTCGCCCAGGTATTGAGATACAGATCTTTTGGGTACGAACAGTTGGGGTTAATACCCACGGACTTGAAAATATCCAGCGCTTTTTTTTCGGTTATGGTGTCGGTGAGGGCGTTTCCTAATATATGCACACGGCATTGCTCGTAGTCGATAGTCCGCAGGATCGCCGCGTCCGTCATCGCGATTTCATTGGGTATCCATGTTAACCACGCTGTCGCCAGCACGGCGATGCCGGTAATTAACGTTGTTATCGTGACAGGCCACAGGTTTCGTTTCTTTTCCCTGGGCGTCAATGCAACATTGACTATTCTGGTGGGCGCTTGCGATTCCTCCAGTTGCTGAATATTGATACTGGCGTCGCTCATCCGAAATCCTATTCGCGGAATAGTGACGATCAGTTCTGCAGGATGGCCCGTAGACGTTATTGCTTTGCGCAGAAATGAAATGTGCTGATTGAGATTAGCATCCGTCGCTCTGGCGCCATTATGCTGGAAAACATTTTGCAGAATTTCATCGCGCGAGGATATCTCTTTACCATTTTGCAACAGATAGAGCAGTAATTGTGTTGCCACATTATTCAATGTGGCCATTTCACCAGATGCCAGGTCTTTTAGGGTATTTTTATGTGGTCTGAAAACTAAGCCATCACCAATAATTACGGATTTAATTTTGTTTATTGGTATATGAGAAATCACTGATGTCTCCTTTAAAGCAGGATATCTCGCATTCGAGTGGGGGAAGCAATAGCATAACATAATTCATTTATAAAAAATGATTGTACCATAGATCACTTTATTAATATTTATATAACAATCTCTTAATATATCTAATAGAATCCTCCAATCTCCTTCCTCTCTTTCACTATCTTATTGTCATTACTCGATTTTGATGCCCAATTTCATTTTTACAAAACATTCATAAATACATTTTGCCTGTTCTTCTTGCTAAATAAAAAAATAGTTGATAGATAAAAACTCTATAAAAACCATAAATGATAGACATTAACACTTGTATTGGCGTGTTTTTTGGCTATTTTTTAGGTAAACGATCGCTCTACAGACAGTGTTACAACACGATTCCCTGAGTTTGATTAATACCGGATTTTTGCATTGTGTCATTTTTTCGTCGACTTAATATAAGCCCCGAAACAGCGTAAACAACTGTGGACGGTATTTCTGATGGAATACCAATGAAGTTCAAAATACGGGGTGGCTTGAGATGGATTGTTTGCAAGGAAATGCACTTCCGCCACCTGCAGATCAGGGTTTCCCTTGCATAAATTGTCTGTGGAAATAGATCGTCGGAATAACCAAAAAACAGATATAAGGTTAAGTAGTAATATGAAAATGAAAAACGTGGCTGTGGCTTGTGCGCTGATGGCGGGAATGACTTTTACTGCATCTTCTGCTTTCGCTGCAAAAAATGTTGAACCGACTAACGGTAAAATTCACTTCACTGGTTCTCTGGTTAATTCCGCATGCGGTCTGGCCCCAGAATCCAGCCCGGTGCAGGTTAATTTTGGTGAGATCCCAACTTCTCAGTTAAAAGACAACCAACGTGCTGGTGTTAAGCATGCCAAAATCGTTCTGCAGGGCTGCGATACAACTGTTGCGAAAACCGCCACAGTAACCTACACCCCGGCAACGATTGATACCGAAAACAATGCGCTGGCTGCATTTACCTCGGGTACAGCAAAGGGCGCGGGCATCGGTATGATTGACAGTGGTAACCAGGACGTGAAATGGGGCGAAGCCGCATCTCAG
The DNA here is from genome assembly GCF_030332345.1 of Citrobacter sp. Cpo221. Classification (NCBI taxonomy): domain Bacteria; kingdom Pseudomonadati; phylum Pseudomonadota; class Gammaproteobacteria; order Enterobacterales; family Enterobacteriaceae; genus Citrobacter; species Citrobacter sp. Cpo221. Next base: position 81,359 of record NZ_JAOWIA010000027.1, on the reverse strand, counting down.
GTCAACATTACCGATGGCGAAACCGACATTGATTTCGTTGCTTATCTGCAGGCCAACAACGCATCCGCAGCAGTAACCCCGGGTGACTTCGAATCTACCGTTAATTTCCAGATCGATTATCAGTAACGATCTGCTGCGGGCGCAATTATGCGCCTGCTTAACCCTTCCTGCGAATAACTGAAAGGAAATGCGGTGATGCCTGGATGGCGTATTTTACTGCTTTTTATCTTCATATCGCCTGCATGGGTTTTGGCTGACACCCATCGTCTTGTCAGTACGCCCGGCAAAATGCGCATGCGGGGAAATATTATTGAGGCTGCCTGTTATGTCGATCCACACGACCGGTCGCTGCTGGTTGAATTTGATGACCTCTCAGCCAGAGATATTTCCGGAAAACCTGAAAAAGTATCTGCGCATGATTTCAGCATTCATTTGCTGGGATGTTCATTAGGAGATTCTCAACACCCCGGGAATCTGTTCCAACGCGCCAATATTACCTTTTCCGGCGCACCGGATAGTGACAATCCTGATTATCTGAGCGTGCAATCGGAAACTGAAAATTTAGCGATAGAAATATATGACGGCAGAGGCAAGCAAATTCATTTGGGTGAGCCATCACCGGATTATGCGCTTAACCCAGGGAGAAACACGCTCAATTTTACGGCTTATTTGATCTCCCGCGACGGAAGAATGACGTCTGGTGAATTTACTGCAGTCACGCATTTTGTTGTGAATTATCTCTGAGCTGCACAGCAATTCGGGTATCTGAAGGTTTGCGAACGAAAATGATCACGCTGAAAACAGATAAAAAACGTCTGGCGCTTTTAATTGCTCTGGTCTGTGCCTCTTCATGGGCTGAAGCGGATGAGTCTATTGAATTTAATACTGACGTCCTGGATGCCAGTGACAGACAAAATGTCGATTTACAGCGTTTTTCCGAAGGCAACTTTGTGACTCCCGGAGAATATCTACTGGATGTTCGTATTAACAGCCAGGAGATCCCTCAGCAGTCGATCCGTTATATCGTTGATCCTGCCAACGCGCATAAATCCATGGCGTGCCTGACGCCGCAACAGCTCGAATTACTGGCGCTCAAAGAAGAGGCGCTGACCTATATTCATCCGATTAGCGCGACCTGCTATGACATTTCCCGCCTGCCGGGTGTGGTGCTGAATAATAGCGCAGGCGTACTGGACATTACCGTGCCACAGGCATGGATGAAATATACCGATCCAGACTGGACGCCGCCGGAGCGCTGGGATAACGGCGTCGCGGGACTGATTTTCGACTACAGCGTTTCGGGCCAGGCCACACATTACGAACAAGGTGGCGATCATTACCGCTCACTGTCTGGTTATGGACAGACGGGCTTTAACCTCGGCGCGTGGCGCTTTCGTGGCCAGTATCAGGCCAATTATGCTTCGGATGAAAATCGTGGGCGTATCGACTGGGATCAGATCTATGCCTATCGCCCGTTACCGATGCAGGCTGCAAAACTGACGGTCGGTGAAATATATCTGAATTCCCAGGTGTTTGATTCAGTGCGATTTACGGGGGCTAACCTCGCCAGCGACGAGCGCATGCTACCACCGAATTTGCAGGGCTACGCGCCCGAAGTGCACGGCATCGCCCGCAGTAATGCGAAGGTCACCGTCAGTCAGCAGGGGCGTGTTATCTATCAAACCACTGTTCCAGCGGGGCCATTTAATATTCAGGATCTACATGGCTCGGTACGCGGCACGCTGGATGTTCGCGTCGAAGAGCAGGATGGCAGCGTACAAACCTTTCAGGTCAATACGGCCGATATCCCTTACCTGACGCGCCCGGGCTATGTTCGTTACAACGCCGCTGTCGGTAAGCCATCGCGTTATAACCACGACGTCCAGGGACCTGCATTTTATAGCGGTGATTTTTCATGGGGGGTCAGCAATGCGTGGTCACTGTACGGTGGCGCGTTGCTCACTGGCGATCGCTATAACGCCTGGTCGATGGGGATTGGGCGGGATTTGAGCTGGTTGGGCGCGCTGTCGGCTGACGCAACGCAATCCGTGAGCCGGGTGAAGCATCAGGCTGAACAAAAAGGGATGTCCTTTAAGCTCAGCTATGCCAAAACCTTTGATGAATACAACAGCGCCATCACCTTTGCCGGTTACCGTTTTTCACAGCGTAACTTCCGCACCTTCTCGCAGTTTCTCGACGAGCAGTATGAAAATAACAACAGCGCCGGTAACGAAAAAGAGATGTACACCATCACCGGTAACAAGACCTTTTTTGCCGACGACCCGCAATTAGCGACCACGCTGTACCTGACCTATACCCACCAGAATTACTGGGATCGTGGCTCTCAGGATCGTTACGGGGTGTCGATGGGGCACAGCTTTTCGTTCGCAGGCATTCAGGGGATCAGCGCTAACCTTGCTGCTTACCGCTCTGAGTATCAGGGCAAACGGGACGACAGCCTTTCGCTGTCCATTTCGGTGCCATGGAGCGATGGCCGCTCAATGGATTATGAAGTGCAAAACAGCGGCAGCCAGACCAGTCAGATGGTTTCGTATTCCGATAACCGCGACCGTAACAATCCATGGCGACTGCGCGCAGGGGTTTCCGGTGAAGGGCACACCGCGTTTGATGGCTACTACAAGCATCGCAGCATGATGGCGGAACTGGAATCTAACGTCAGCTGGCAGCAATCACGCTATTTCTCCGTTGGTGGCACGATGCGCGGCGGCTTTACCGCAACGCGTCATGGCGCGGCGCTACACAACAGCCAGGCGTCGATGAATACCGCCAGGGTGATGGTTGATACCGACGGTGTGGCGAATGTACCGCTGAACGGCGAACAGGCGCACTCAAACCGCTTCGGTATTGCCGTCGTACCGGACGTCGTCAGCTATCACAGCTTTGATACCCGTATCGATGTGGACGCAATGGACGAGGACATTTCCGCGACCAAAGCCATTGTCACCAACACCCTGACGGAAGGCGCGATTGGTTATCAGCGCTTCGCCGTGGCGCAGGGGCAAAAAATGATGGCGCTGCTGCGCCTGAAAGATGGTTCGGTACCGCCGTTTGGTGCCGAAGTGTTTAACGCCAACGGTGTTAGCGTCGCCATGGTGATGGAAAACGGCATGGCCTGGATTGCGGGTGTGAATCCAGCCGAGCGTCTTTCTGTTGCCTGGGGCGGTCGCGCGCAGTGTCACTTACAGGTGCCTCAACAAATCAACCCGGAAGGTAACGTGCTGTTGCCTTGTGAATAATATCAATAACCTGAATGAATTTTGTCATGAAAAATCAAGCATTTTACTCCGTGCAGCGTTGGCTCAAACCCGTGGTCTGCGGTCTGCTTTTTATTGCAGAGATCAACGCCTCATGGGCGGGTATTGCACTTGACCGTACCCGTCTGATCATCACCGGTGATGCGCGATCTGTCAGCGCGAACTTAACCAACACCAGTCCAAGCATTCCGTTTCTGGCTCAGTCGTGGGTGGAAGACGCCAATGGAACAAAAATTACCTCGCCGTTGATGGTTTTACCGCCGCTGCAGCGGATTAACGGCGGGCAAAAGGGCATTGCGCGTGTGACAAAAACCAGCGGTATTAACGCTCTGCCGCAGGATCGCGAAAGTCTGTTCTACCTGAATGTGCGTGAAATTCCGCCCAAGCCGGATAAGCCGAACGTGCTGCAACTGGCGATGCAGTCACGCATCAAACTGTTCTACCGTCCGACCGCCATCGTGCCGGAAACACCGGGCGCCGTGTGGCAAAACCAACTGGTCTTTCATAAGCAGGGGCTGCGCTGGAGTGTGGATAACCCTACGCCGTACTTCGTTACCTTAATCGGCTTAAGCCGCAAGCCTGAAGCGCAGGGCGGCGACAGGCTGACTGACTTCCCTGGGATTATGGTTTCACCAAAGTCCTCTCTCGATTTCAGCGTGGCCGACGGCAGCGTTAGCCAGTTCAGCATGATGTATGTGAACGATTTTGGCGGTCATCCCGAATTGAAATTCAGCTGCACAGGCAATGTGTGTAAAGCATTGCCGATGGAGCAACAGCCCCGGTAACAGGATTCGTAAATGAAAAAGATGCTTTGCGCTCTGCTGATGGCGGGCATGGCCTGCTCGGTTCAGGCCACAAGCGGTCGCCAGGATATGAGCAATGTGTCCGGCGAGTATGGCAACGTCCGCTTTCATGGGCGAGTGTTCGTTTCGCCGTGCGTGCTGGATATGGCCTCCCGCGATCAGACTATCGATCTTGGTGATATTTCCGCCAGCCGTTTTCGCCAGGGCGGCGATCGCAGCGATCCGGTATTGGTCACGCTGTATCTGAACGGCTGTTTAAAGGGCTCCGGTCATACCTTAAGGGATTTCCCCGGGCAGACCAGTGAGATGCCGGAGCTGGCGCATAGCACGGTGGAACGTGGCGTTTCGATGACCCTAATGGCTGAAGGCGCGCCGGAAAACAGCGATTTGGGGCGCATTCGCGGCGATGTGCGTGGTGCAGGCATTCGGCTACTGACCGAACGCAACCAGTTGATCCACCTGAACCAACCGCAACGCATGTGGATCCTCAAACCGGGCGATAACGCCATTCATTTTCTTGCCGCGCTGGAATCTTTTGGGAGAGAGGTGACCGCCGGAGAATTTAACGGTCTGGTCAGACTCAAGCTGGAGTATCTATGAGCGTATTACGTAAAACGCTGTTGTGGGTGGTGCTGGCAGGCTGTCCGATAGCCGGGCAGGCATTTACACAGGGAGAAGGTGAGCCGGAAGGTGGGTCGCCGCATCAGTACGATATTGAACTGAGCTCGCTGGATGTGAGCAAAAACCACGTGGGTGGCAGAACGGAGCCGTTCCCATGGAATCTGGGTGGCTGGTATGTGGTGAATTTCTATTGCGAACAGGCTGACATCTCCCGAGCACCAATTTACTACACCACCACAACCACGATGCCGCCTTCAAATCAGGGGGCGAACCGTTTTCGGCTAAACGAGTATCTGGATGTGGAAGTTCAGGTGTGGGTTGCCGGGGGCTATAAAAAATATGTGCAGGCGCCTTTTACCAACGTTTCAAACCGCAACAGCAACAACAGCTGTAAAAAGCGTAAGGGCTACACGCGAGCGACTAACGTTGAAAGTGGTTCAAAAGGGAAAGTGACGTTTATTGTCACTAAACCCATTATCAATGGCATCAATATCACTTCCCAGTCGCTGGTGGAGGTGGCCGGGCGCATGGGAAGCGCGGGACCTACGCCAACCACGGCGATTTCTCGCGTGGTGATTAAATCCGGGCTGATTACCGTCCCGGACAAATGCACCTTCAACCGGGGAGACAAAATCAGCATTGAGTTTGGCGATCTGCCTGGATCCGCTGCCCGGCTCAACGGCACTAACTACAGCAAGTCAGTCCCTATACATGTGGTCTGTGAAGGTGGGAGTTTCGATCAGGGCGCGCTGAACATTAATCTTGGTATACAAACGACCACGGCGTCAGGTACGGCGGGGTTTAACGGTAATCTCCTTGGCACGCTGAGCGGCGGACAAAAGCGCGAGGATCTCGGCATTATGCTTAAAGACGAAAGTGGTGGCACCGTCGTGCCTAATCAATTCTACAACGTGAAGGGGTTTTACCAGAATCAGGGCGACTGGAATCTCACCGCTGCGCCGGTGGCAAAGCCGGGCGTGGGAAGCGTGAAGGAAGGTGAATTTGAAGCCTCTGCTACCGTTGTCGCGCAGTTTCAGTAGGGGGATGTCATGAGATTCTCGGCGTTATTCGCGACCAGTATGTTACTGCTAGGTGGCATGGCGCAGGCCGACACCAAACTGGTCGGCGGCGACATGTATTTTCACGGCACCATCAGAGCGCTGGCCTGCAGCCTTGCACCGGGAGGCGACAAAATCGAGGTCGATTTCAAGCAAATCGCGACACAGGATCTCTATCTCTCGGGGCGCAGTAAGCCGGAAAAATTCAGCATCCAGTTACGCGACTGCAACCCTGAGGTTTTCCGTGGGATCTCGGTTACCTTCAGCGGTCGTGAGGATGCGGAGCTGACCGATCATCTGGCGCTGGATAGCAGTGAACAAGGCGGCGCGTCAGGGATCGGGATTGGGATGAGCGAAGAGGACGGTACGGCAATCCGCCTTGATGAGAGCACGTCAGTCAAAGAGATAACAGAAGGTTCGATGACGCTGAATTTCTTGGCGTGGGTCGCAGCGGAGCCATCGGCGATAAAAAATCAGTCTCTCGAATACGGTCCGTTCAGCGCCAGCGGGACCTGGACGTTGAACTACCAGTAGCATGATGAACGTACTGAATCGCATTGCGCCGCTGCCTGCGCAGAAATTATTGCTCAGTATTAGTCTGTTTTTTTGGTGTGGGGCCATGCATCTCTACTGGCCGAACAACGGCGGCAGCGGTCTGTCGTTGCCGCTTAATATTACGAGCTGGATCTACGCTGTTGTACTGGCTGCAAGCGTATTGATGCTGGTGCCTCGTCAACGCTGGCGCATCACTGTGCCCGCTACGGGTTTTACAGTCGGGGTGTTCATCCTGACGTTGCTTTGCCTGCTAACGCCTGATGTCTGGCAGGCCGAGGCACTGCTGGTGGCGGGGGCGTTACTGGGCGGTGTGAGCGTCTATCTGGTCACATTACAAATTCCGCTCACGGCAAACACCCTGACGGCACTGCTGGCTCTGCTATGGGGAGCGTGCGTGATTGAATGTCTGGCGTTTGTCTATCAGTACTGGCATTTGCCGGGCGTTGATTACTGGGAGTTTGCCTGGCGGCGCGGTACGCGACCCTACGGGATATTTCAGCAGGTCAACCTGATGGCCAGCTTCACGGCATGCGGTGTGCTGCTGTCAGCGCCGCTCTTTTTACGTCTGCACCGCGGGTATCGAATTGCCATTGGAATAGGCCTGGTAATGATGGGATTTGTGCTGCATGAATCTCAGTCGCAAACCGGCTACTTGTCTCTGGTAGTCGGTGAAGTGCTGCTGCTGGCGGTTTTCCCGGCGCAACGGCGCACGCTAATGCTGCTTCTACTGCCGCTGGCGTTAGGCGTGGTGATAGGGGCCACGGCCCGCCATTTTTTGACTGTGGTCACGGTCGATCATCTGACGACTTCTCAAGCGCGCTGGACGGTGTTGAAAACGTCGCTGGCATTATTTGTCGAACGCCCGTGGATGGGGTGGGGCGTGGGCAGTTTTGCTGCCGTGTTTCTCGAACGCGCGGGGCCATTGGGGCTGGGCAGCATTTCGCATCCGCACAACGAACTGGTGCTGTGGCTGGTGGAGGGCGGTCTGGTTGGGCTTGCGGGGGCACTCTGTTTTATAGCGGGTGGTTTCTGGCTCTGGCTGCACGGTAATTGCTGGCGTCGCGTCTGCCTGGTGGCGGCACTGCCGGTGGTTATTCATATGTTGACGGAATACCCCGTCAGGCAGTCAACGCCACACTGGCTGCTGTTGATCCTGTTGCTTCGATGTGCAGACAGCGCGCAAACGGGAATACGCCTGGTGCTTACGTCAACGTCGCTGATTCGCGCGGCAGGGTTTATCTCGTTACTGACCGTCGCGCCATTGCTGCTTCTCACGCTGTACACGCAACAGCAACTGACGCTGGCGGAGAGGCAGTCAACGCAGTGGCATCTTGCCGAACCGCTCCCTGTCGGAGGCTGGCTTCTTACCAGTCGCTATCGGTTTGATGTCCAGATGGGGTATCTGCAACGGTATCAGCGTACCCGGGACGCACGCTGGCTGGAGGGGGTTCGCCGCTGGGCGCCTGACTATGTGCGCGTTCACCCAGATCCTAATGTCTCCTTCACGCAAATCTTGCTGGCGTTGCAACAGCGCGACCTGGTCGAGGCACATCGTCTGGCGACGCGCTTTTGCCTGATATACCCAAACGATCGCCGTATCCCGTGGCTGCAGGATGCACGACGTCCTTTTAATAAAATAATGGAATGATATGAACAGATTCAGTGAACAGGCCCGTTATGTGCCAGAACTTCCCCGCAACGCCGAACTGCTGCGGATCACCGGGATCCGTTTGCAGCGCATTCATTTTTTTGATGACGCATCGCTGGATGTTTGTGAGGTGTTAAGCCAGGTACGCACACCGCTCCCACTGGATCTGTTTTTCAAGCACCTTTCCATCACGGCAAAACAGCAGCTTTTTCTATGGCAAATGCAGCGGGTGCTGGCCCTCTCGGGAAGCTATTCGCTGAATTTATCCGTCAGGATGCTGACCAGTCTGTCATGGATCACGCGTCTCACAAAGCAGGGGCATCAGGGGAGGATTGTTATTGAGATTCAGGATCCGGGCTCCATGATGCGCCTGGATAAGGCAGAGCAGCAGGCCGTATGCATTGCCGTAAAAACGCTGGTGCGTCACGGGTTTCGCGTGTGGCTGGATGATGTTTCGCCTGAGCTATTTTTTGTCTGGCGGCTGTCGGGCATCCGTTTCGATGCCATCAAAATTGAAAGTGGAATGTTTCATCAGTTCAGAACATCGGAGTGGCAGTTGAGGGTTCTGGTCAATCAATTTCGTGGGCTGGGTGAACGGGTTGTCATTGAGGGGGTAGAAACACCACAGGATTATGCCATTTGCCGTATGAGCGGCGCAGATGCTGTACAGGGCTTTCTGTTCGAGCAGGAAATTTTACCGAAAAGCCTGAATCATTGCTGACTCAGGCTCTGAAAATTACTCGCTCAGCGTCTGTGCGATATCTTTTTGCACCTGCTGGCGCTGTTCTGGGGTCAGCACTTTGTTCAGGTCAAAATAGTATTTTACGCGATAATAACGCGCCTGCTGTTCGATGTTGCTGAACGCAGAAAGCTGTTTCTGAACGGCAGCTTCATCCCATTTCCCGGACTTGATGACGTCAATCAACGCGCCGTCTTTAACATCTTTCACCGAAATCTGGCTGACGTTGGTTTCAAGCTGCTGGTGCAGTTTTTTAATCTGCGCCACCTGGTCGTTGGTCAGCTTAAGATGCTGAACGACAGGGTCCTGAGCTGGAGCAGGAACATTGGATACGTTTGCTGCAAGCGTACTAAAAGAAGCGCCCGCTAAGGTAGCCGCCAGCAAAGTCATGCGTAAGAAGTTCTTCATGTCGAGATCCTGATAAGGGAATTATTAACATTGTCAGTCACTCGCTGGTTGCGAGTGATTATCCTTTGCAGAATACGATGCCCGCCGCATGTCGCCACGCGAATTTGTTTTGCGGTTGGTTACGGAGTGAAACAATCCCGCCACGGAAAACGTTGTGCAGCGGGAGTGAAGGCGATAGTTATAGCGTGAACGGGTCGGCGTCTTGCCAGGCGGGAAACTTCTCGCGATACTCGCGCAGCGCTGAGAGTGACAGTTCGGCGTCAATGCGTGTGGCCTGATGCGGCTCGGCGGTGGCAATAATCTCACCCTGCGGATTAATCACCCGGCTGTCACCGCGATAATGATGACCGTTACCGTCTGTGCCAACGCGGTTACATCCTGCTACATAAGCCTGGTTCTCAATCGCCCGTGCGGCAAGCAGAAGCTGCCAGTGCAGCGAACGCGGCGCAGGCCAATTGGCAACATACAACGCCAGGTCGTAATCGTTGCGATTGCGCGACCATACCGGAAAACGCAGGTCATAACAGACCAACGGCAGAATGCGCCAGCCGCGCCATTCAACAATAACGCGCGCGTCACTCGCATGGTAATGCTGATGCTCGTCCGCCATGCGGAACAGATGGCGCTTGTCGTAGAAATGCACATTACCTTCGGGCTCAACCAGAAAAAAGCGGTTTACCGGGCCGCGTTCAGACTGGGTAGCAGCGCTGCCCGCGATCAGGGCGTTGGTCTGTTGCGCTTTGGCACGCATCCAGCTTACGACTTCTTCTTGCGGCAACGATTTATTTGCCGCTTCCATGGCAAATCCGCTGGTAAACATCTCGGGCAACACGATGACATCACGTCCGGCGACGGTTTCCAGTTGTCGGTCAAAATGGCGCAGGTTGGCCGGGCCATCCATCCAGATCAAGGGTTGTTGCAGCAGAGTAATTTTCAAACCAGGCACGATCGAGGCTCCTCGTTGAACAACATTTTGACACTGTAGCATGAGCATTAATGAAAATGTGGCAATAAAAAGCCCCGCATTAAGCGGGGCTAAACGTTGTGCGTATATCGTTATGCGGCTTCGACTTTACGCACTTTCTCTGGCAGCTTTACCGGCTGAGTCGCCAGCTCCTCGGGTTCAAAGTCATCCACGTTGATACTGCGCAGTCGGCTCGCTTCGGCTTTCACCAGAATCGCGGCTTCATCTTTATCAATCAGCCCTTTCGCCAGCGCTTTGTGCGCCAGTTCGTCGAGGCGGGTAAATGGCAGGTTTTTACCCAACTCTTTACAGATCCGCTGGTGGATAGGGTCGGCTGCAATCACGTCCAGCAGCGCCTCTTCCAGCAAACCAACCGGGTTATGCTCGCTTGGCGTCAGATATTGACCACGACCAATACGAGAACGAGTCGCGCTCGGAACCTGCAAAATCTTCGCGACTTTATGGTCCAGCTTGTCAGACGGAGCATCATAGTGGCGACCGGTCGGGAAGATAACCACGTTCAGCAAGCCCGCGACCAGACGGTTCGGGAAGTTTTTCAGCAGATCGTCCATCGCCTGTTCCGCTTTGTACAACGCATCCTGAACGCCCCAGTGAACCAACGGCAGGTCCGCTTCATTACGGCCTTCATCGTCATAACGTTTCAGTACCGCGGAGGCCAGATACAGCTGACTTAACACATCGCCCAGACGCGCGGAGATACGTTCACGACGCTTCAGACTGCCACCCAGTACGGCCATGGACACATCTGAAAGCAATGCCAGGTTGGCGCTCAAGCGGTTCAGGTGCTGGTAGTAACGTTTGGTCGCATCGCCGGTTGGCGTGCTGCTGGTTAAGCCACGTGTCAGACCAAGCCAGAAGCTGCGTACTTTGTTACTGCCAACGTGACCGATGTGTTTGAACAGCAGCTTGTCGAACGCATTCACATCGTTACTCTGTGCCGCAGCCATCTCTTCCAGAACATACGGATGGCAGCGAATCGCACCCTGACCGAAGATCATCATGCTACGGGTCAGAATGTTGGCACCTTCTACGGTAATGGCGATTGGCGCACCTTGATAAGCGCGGGCGAGGAAGTTGCTTTCGCCAAGCATAATGCCTTTACCGCCAGTGATATCCATCGCATCGATGATTGACTGCTGCCCGCGGTGGGTACAGTGATATTTCACGATAGCCGACAGCACCGCCGGTTTTTCACCCAGCATAATGCCGTAGGTAATCAGTGATGCCGCAGCGTCCATCACGTAGGCGTTACCGGCAATACGTGCCAACGGTTCTTCAATACCTTCCATCTTACCGATGGAGATTTTGAACTGGCGACGAATGTGCGCATACGCGCCGGTGGCCATTGCGACCGATTTCACGCCGCCCGTCGAGTTAGACGGCAGGGTAATACCACGTCCCACAGACAGACATTCCACCAGCATGCGCCAGCCCTGACCGGCCATTTTCGGACCACCGATGATGTAATCAATCGGTACAAACACATCTTTACCGAGGGTCGGACCGTTCTGGAACGGCACGTTCAGCGGGAAGTGACGACGCCCAATTTGTACGCCCGGGGTTGAGGTTGGGATCAGCGCACAGGTAATACCGAGATCTTCTTCACCACCCAGCAGTTTTTCCGGGTCAGAGAGTTTAAATGCCAGACCCAGTACCGTGGCGATAGGCGCCAGCGTAATATAACGTTTGTTCCAGGTCAGGCGCATACCCAACACCTGCTGGCCCTGCCAGTCGCCCATACAAACCACCCCGGTATCAGGGATGGCGCCTGCGTCGGAGCCTGCTTCTGGGCTGGTCAGAGCAAAGCATGGGATCTCCTGACCGCGAGCCAGGCGCGGCAGGTAATGATTTTTCTGCTCTTCGGTGCCGTAATGTTGCAGCAGTTCGCCTGGGCCTAATGAGTTAGGTACGCCAACGGTGATCGCCAGGATCCCGGAAACACCGGAGAGTTTCTGCAGAACGCGAGCCTGAGCATATGCTGAGAATTCCAGCCCGCCGTACTCTTTCTTAATGATCATCGCGAAGAAGCGGTGTTCTTTCAGATATGCCCACAGTTCCGGCGGCAGATCCGCGAGTTCATGGGTTATCTGGAAGTCGTTCGCCATGCGGCACGCTTCTTCCACTGGACCATCAATAAACGCTTGTTCTTCAGCGGTCAGATGCGGCTGAGGATAGTTATGCAGTTTTTTCCAGTCAGGCTTGCCCTGGAACAGGTCACCTTCCCACCAGGTCGTACCGGCATCAATCGCTTCTTTCTCAGTACGCGACATCGGCGGCATGACTTTACGGAAACCGCGGAACACCGGCGCAGAGATCATAGATTTGCGCATCGGCGTAAAGTTAAACGGTACGAGGATAATGGCCAGAGGAACCAGCAGCCAGACTGACCACAGGCCAGCCACGCCAAGCGCAGCCGTCCAGGCGAGCAAAATTAAGCTGCTGAGGAATAAGCTCACGCGGTGATAAAACAGAACGCTGAGCAGAACAACCGTAGCGATAATACTCAAAATCATCATAACGAAAAGCTCCCTTGCTTGTAGGAGGTCTGACCACTTGTGATGATATGTTTGTAGTGGATGTAAATTCTTTTAGCAATGTGTTTACAAAATAATTACAACAAAGCTCACATTGTTGCTGTTTTAACCGGCACAAAAAATCAAAAGCGACAGCCATTCCTGTGGCTTGTACTTCTCGCTGGTAGCGCTATCCGGTACACTGCGTCTTGTCATTTACATTCATGCTGAAGGATATCCTCATGTACCAGGATCTTATTCGTAACGAACTGAGCGAAGCGGCGGAAACGCTGGCTAATTTTCTTAAAGATGACGCCAATATTCACGCCATTCAGCGCGCGGCGGTTCTGTTGGCAGACAGCTTTAAAGCGGGCGGTAAGGTGCTTTCTTGCGGTAACGGCGGTTCCCATTGCGACGCGATGCACTTTGCCGAAGAGCTGACCGGACGCTATCGTGAAAACCGTCCAGGTTACCCTGCTATCGCAATCTCTGACGTTAGCCATATCTCCTGCGTCAGCAACGATTTTGGTTACGATTATGTGTTCTCTCGCTACGTAGAAGCCGTGGGTCGTGAAGGTGATGTCCTGCTAGGCATTTCGACTTCGGGTAATTCCGGTAACGTAATTAAAGCGATTGCCGCAGCGCGTGAGAAAGGGATGAAAGTGATCACCCTGACCGGTAAAGATGGCGGCAAAATGGCGGGCAGCGCGGATATCGAAATTCGCGTGCCGCACTTTGGCTACGCTGACCGTATTCAGGAAATTCATATCAAAGTGATCCATATCCTGATCCAGCTAATCGAAAAAGAGATGGTTAAACCATAAGAAGACGATTGCCGGATGGTGGCTGAAGCCTTATCCGGCCTACATGAGCGCCACGTAGGCCTGATAAGCGCAGCGCCATCAGGCAGTTCACGGTTTTAAGGTAGGTGATGTATGTGCGAACTGCTCGGGATGAGCGCCAATGTGCCAACCGATATCTGCTTTAGCTTCACCGGGCTGGTTCAGCGCGGCGGAGGGACCGGGCCGCACAAAGACGGCTGGGGTATAACGTTTTATGAAGGTAAGGGCTGCCGTACGTTTAAAGATCCGCAACCCAGCTTTAATTCGCCTATCGCCAGGCTGGTACAAGACTACCCCATCAAATCCTGTTCCGTGATTGCCCATATTCGTCAGGCGAACCGTGGCGAAGTGGCACTGGAAAATACCCATCCCTTTACCCGCGAACTGTGGGGACGCAACTGGACCTATGCTCATAACGGACAGCTCAGTGGCTATAAATCGCTGGAAACCGGAAATTTCCGCCCGGTCGGTGAAACCGACAGCGAAAAAGCGTTCTGCTGGCTGCTCCACAAGCTGACGGAGCGTTATCCGCGCACGCCTGGCAATATGACGGCAGTGTTTAAATATATCGCGATGCTGGCAGGAGAACTGCGGGAGAAGGGTGTCTTCAACATGCTGTTGTCTGACGGACGCTATGTGATGGCCTTCTGTTCGACCAACCTGTTTTGGATCACGCGTCGTGCGCCGTTTGGCGTGGCGACATTGCTGGATCAGGATGTGGAAATCGATTTTAGCTCAGAGACCACACCCAATGATGTGGTCACCGTGATTGCCACTCAACCGTTAACCGGCAATGAAACCTGGCAAAAGATTATGCCAGGCGAGTGGGCATTATTTTGTCTCGGGGAGCGTGTAGTTTGATGCCAGTTGCGGCTGAACCACTTCGTGACTCAACGGCTTGCTGACGACGTAACGACCATCGACGACGGAGACGGTCGGTGGTTTACGTGTTTGTTCAAAGTAATCGTATCCCGGCTTTAACTGGGCCCAGAAATCTTTGTAATACGAGAACTTATGGCGCTGCATGTTGGCATCGGTCATGCGGAACGGGTAAATGCTAACCTGTACGCTGGACTGCCCGAACACCAGAGCACCGGTCACAAACTGGAAAATCTCATCAATGCCGTTGTCGGTCATTGCGTAGCAGCCGACGGAAACGCATGCACCGTGGATCATCAGGTATTTACCTTCATAACCGTGTGCGCGGTCGTAGGCATTAGGGAAACCAATGTTAATCGCTTTATAGAAGCGGCTATCTGGTTTCAGCTGTCCACGCTGAACGCTGTAAAATCCTTCCGGACTTTTGAAATCACCCTGACGCTGTTTTGGCCCTAAGCCACCGGAATAATTACAGATCTTATAACTGTCGAGCAATTGATACTGTTCGCCCATCTTGACGTACAGATCCAAGGTTCGCTCTTCTTTGAAGATCTGGATATAAACGGGGGAGCCCATTAATTGCTGCTTATATTCTTTGCTGACAGGCGTAGTCGGGCTGCTGCTGCTCAGCAAACCGGCAAATGAAACGCACGGCAATAAAAGCATCGCAAGAAAAAATGCGATTTTACGCATACTGCTTATTCCTTGATAAAACGATCACACACGCCAGGACGGCAAAAAGAATCCCCAAATCGGATAAATCTGGATCTGGAGCGCTCACATTAGCACCAAGAGAGTTTTTCGCAAGTCTCTCGTGCGGCGTTTACACTTTAGTTTTTCTTTATACGGAAAATTGCGCTTAAAGGCAGTCAGACACTGGCGTATTTTGCTGGTTACTGCGCTTCATTTGGTCTTAATCGTGCTGGATGGATAATGGGTCAGGAACGGCTCAGCATTAGGTACAACCAGACTTCTCACAACATAAAAATACTGTATACTTAAACAGTGATGTGGGAGACAAACGATGCGTAAAATCATACATGTCGATATGGACTGCTTTTTCGCGGCGGTGGAAATGCGCGACAACCCCGCCCTGCGTGATATTCCCATTGCTATTGGCGGCAGTCGAGAACGTCGGGGGGTCATCAGCACGGCCAATTACCCAGCGCGCAAATTTGGCGTGCGTAGCGCAATGCCAACTGGAATGGCATTAAAGCTGTGTCCGCATCTCACTTTATTACCTGGTCGTTACGAGGCCTATAAAGAAGCCTCCCGCCAGATTCAGGCTATTTTCTCCCGCTATACCTCGCTGATAGAACCACTTTCGCTGGATGAAGCCTATCTGGATGTGACCGACAGCACCCACTGCCACGGCTCAGCTACGCTGATCGCTCAGGAAATCCGCCAGACAATTTTTAACGAGTTACAGTTAACCGCCTCTGCCGGAATTGCGCCGGTAAAATTTCTGGCAAAAATAGCTTCCGATCTCAACAAACCCAATGGGCAATATGTGATTACCCCTGCCGATGTTCCTGAATTTCTCAGAACATTACCGTTAGGCAAAATTCCCGGCGTTGGCAAAGTCTCCGCCGCTAAGCTGGAATCAATGGGATTACGTACCTGCGAAGATGTTCAAAAATACGACCTGGCAATGCTGCTCAAACGCTTCGGCAAGTTTGGTCGTGTGCTGTGGGAGCGCAGTCAGGGGATTGACGAACGGGACGTTAACAACGACAGGCTGCGTAAATCCGTCGGCGTGGAGCGTACGCTGGCGGAAGATATTCACGAGTGGTCGGAGTGTGAGGCGATAATAGAACGGCTCTATCCCGAACTGGAACGGCGTCTGGCAAAGGTTAAACCGGATCTGCTGATCGCTCGCCAGGGGATAAAACTCAAGTTTAATGATTTTCAGCAGACTACGCAGGAGCACGTCTGGCCGCGCTTAAATAAAGATGACTTAATTACGACAGCGCGCAAGACCTGGGACGAGCGTAGGGGAGGGCGAGGCGTCAGGCTGGTGGGATTACACGTCACGCTGCTGGATCCACAAATGGAAAGACAGCTACTGTTGGGGCTGTGACTCAGAACAATTGCCGGATGTCGGCGTAAACGCCTTATCCGGCCTACAAACCAGCGTGCAGGCCAGATGGCTACGTAACAACTTTATCCGGCCTACAAATCAGCATGTAGGCCAGATAAACGTAGCGTCATCCGACATTTAGCGCAGAATCTTACTTCGCCGGAATAGACTTCAGCAGTTCAGTCAGCAGCGTCCAGTAATGGCCGACGCTTTCGATATGAACCTGCTCATCCGGGGAGTGTGGACCGGTGATAGTTGGCCCGATGGAAACCATGTCCATATCTGGATACGGTTTCTTGAACAGACCACATTCCAGACCAGCGTGGATGATCTGGATATTCGGCGTTTTATTGAACAGACGCTGATAGGTTTCACGAACCAGGTGCATAACCGGAGAGTTAGCATCCGGCTGCCAGCCTGGGTATCCGCCTTTTGCCTGGGTTTTCGCGCCAGCCAGTTTACCCAGTGAATCCAGCATGCTCACCACGTAGTCTTTACCGCTGTCGATCAGGGAACGGATCAGGCAGTGAATTTCAACGTTGTCGTCAGTCATGGTGACAACACCGACGTTCAGAGAGGTCTCTACCACGCCTTTGGCGACGTCAGAGTTGCGGATTACACCGTTCGGGGTGGCGTTCAGCAGACGCACAAAGCTGTCGCGAGACTGAGCGGTCAGCGCGGCTTTGTCTTGAGTTACGGCATCCAGCAGCAGAGCCAGGTTCTTCTCTTTGGCTTCCAGTTCGTTTTTCAGGATTTCCTGATAGGTGTTGACCAGCGCTTTTAACGCATCAACTTTATCTGCAGCCACGGCGAGGGTGGCAAAGGCTTCACGCGGAATCGCGTTACGCAGCGTACCGCCGTTGAAATCAACCAGACGCAGATCCAGCTCTTCAGCGTGGCCCGCCAGGAAGCGTACCAGCAGTTTGTTCGCGTTACCGAGACCCACGTGGATTTCGCCGCCGGAGTGACCGCCTTTCAGGCCTTTTAACGTCAGCTTAAAGCTCTGGAATCCAGCCGGGATTGCTTCACGGGACAGCGGCAGGTTAGAGGTAAAGTCGATACCGCCTGCGCAACCCATGTAGATCTCACCTTCTTCTTCTGAGTCGGTGTTGATCAGGATATCTGCCTGCAGCCAGTTAGCCTGCAGACCAAACGCGCCATCCATACCCGCTTCTTCGGTCATGGTCAGCAGCACTTCCAGCGGACCGTGTACCACGCTGTCATCAGCCAGAACGGCCAGCGCAGACGCCATACCGATGCCGTTATCCGCACCCAGCGTGGTGCCACGGGCTTTCACCCATTCGCCGTCAATATAAGGCTGGATAGGATCTTTAGTGAAGTCGTGCACGGTGTCGTTGTTTTTCTGCGGGACCATATCCAGGTGCGCCTGCAGAACGACCGGCTTGCGGTTTTCCATGCCTGCGGTAGCGGGTTTGCGAATCAGGATATTACCGACTTGATCGCGCTCGACGTGGAAACCTTTCTCTTGGGCCCAGCTCAGAATGTGTTCAGCGAGCTGCTCTTCATGATAGGACGGATGAGGAATAGAACAGATTTTGGCAAAAATATCCCATAGCGGTTGCGGGGATAATTGAGACAGTTCAGACACGTTGAGTCTCCTTGGCGATGTCCTACAAAACTTGCTTGCAGGCCACGGGGTTAGCAGAATTAAAAACACCACAAGTCAGGCTTGCGCGATGCGATTGAGAATACCACTTTCTCCGCTGACGGCTAGCATAAAGCATGCAAAAAGAGGCGCGGATTCCGCGAAACACTGGTTTTTAGTGCGTCAGATCTCTATAATCTCGCGCAACCTATTTCCCCCTCGAACACTTTTTAAGCCGTAGATAAACAGGCTGGGACACTTCACATGAGCGAAAAATACGTCGTCACCTGGGACATGTTGCAGATCCATGCACGTAAACTGGCAAGCCGCCTGATGCCTTCTGAACAATGGAAAGGCATTATTGCCGTTAGCCGTGGTGGTCTGGTGCCGGGCGCATTGCTGGCGCGTGAATTGGGTATTCGTCATGTCGATACCGTATGCATCTCCAGCTACGATCACGACAACCAGCGCGAACTGAAAGTGCTGAAGCGTGCCGAAGGCGACGGTGAAGGTTTCATCGTAATTGATGACCTGGTTGACACCGGTGGGACCGCCGTTGCGATCCGCGAAATGTATCCTAAAGCGCATTTCGTCACTATCTTCGCTAAGCCGGCTGGTCGCCCGCTGGTGAATGATTATGTTGTTGATATCCCTCAGGATACCTGGATTGAGCAGCCGTGGGATATGGGCGTGGTGTTCGTCCCGCCGATCTCAGGTCGCTAATCTAAAAAGTTTTCAACGCCTGGCATTTGCCGGGCGTTGTTCTTTTTGTGCTGTGTCAGGTTACACTATGCCTCAGTGAGTACTCATGGAGGCTGCAATCATGTCACAGGCTAACCTCAGCGAAGTCCTGTTTAAACCCCGCTTCAAACACCCTGAAACGTCAACACTGGTTCGTCGTTTTAATCACGGCGCGCAGCCGTCCGTACAATCTGCCCTGGATGGCAAAACCATTCCGCACTGGTATCGCATGGTGAATCGCCTGATGTGGATCTGGCGCGGCGTCGACCCGCGTGAAATCCTTGAGGTGCAGGCACGTATCGTGATGAGCGAAGCCGAGCGTACAGATAAAGAACTCTACGATACGGTTATCGGCTATCGCGGTGGGAACTGGATCTATGAGTGGGCGAAGCAGGCGATGGACTGGCAACAGAAAGCGTCTATGGAAGAGGATCCGCAAGTGAGCGGACGTCACTGGCTGCATGCGTCTACGTTGTACAACATTGCCGCTTACCCACACCTGAAAGGCGATGAGCTGGCAGAGCAGGCACAGGCTTTAGCCAATCGCGCCTATGAAGAGGCCGCACAGCGATTGCCGGGCACGCTGCGTGAGATGGAGTTTGCTGTTACCGGCGGTGCGCCGATCACCGGCTTCTTACATATGCCAAAAGGCGACGGTCCGTTCCCGACGGTGCTGATGTGCGGTGGCCTCGATTCCATGCAAACGGATTATTACAGTCTGTATGAGCGCTATTTTGCCCCGCGCGGTATTGCCATGCTGACGCTGGATATGCCGTCGGTCGGGTTCTCGTCAAAATGGAAACTGACTCAGGATTCCAGCCTGCTGCATCAGCATGTATTAAAAGCGCTGCCTAATGTTCCCTGGGTGGATCACACCCGCGTGGCGGCCTTCGGTTTCCGCTTTGGCGCTAACGTAGCGGTACGTCTGGCGTATCTGGAATCATCGCGTCTGAAGGCGGTGGCCTGTCTGGGGCCAGTGGTTCATGCGCTGCTTAGCGACCCGCAGCGTCAGGCGAGCGTCCCGGAAATGTACCTTGATGTACTGGCTAGCCGCCTGGGGATGCATGACGCCTCCGATGAAGCGCTGCGCGTTGAGCTAAATCGCTATTCATTAAAAGTGCAGGGCCTGCTGGGGCGACGCTGCCCGACGCCAATGCTCTCGGGATTCTGGAAGAACGATCCGTTTAGTCCGGAAGAAGAGTCACGTTTAATCACATCTTCATCTTCAGACGGTAAGCTACTGGAGATCCCGTTCAACCCGGTGTATCGCAATTTTGACAAAGGGCTGCAGGAAATAACCGGTTGGATCAATCAGAGATTGTGTTAAAAGTTTGCTAAATTTTATCGATTTGGTAAAACAGGTGCTTCACCTAAGGAGATCGTAATGACGTTACCGAGTGGGCATCCGAAAAGTAGATTGATCAAGAAATTCACCGCGCTTGGCCCGTATATCCGGGAAGGGCAGTGCGAAGATAATCGATTTTTTTTCGATTGTCTGGCTGTTTGCGTCAACGTGAAACCCGCCCCTGAGAAACGGGAGTTCTGGGGCTGGTGGATGGAACTGGAGGCGCAGGAAAAACGCTTCACGTACAGCTATCAGTTTGGTTTGTTTGATAAAGACGGTAACTGGACGGCGGTGCCGGTGAAAGAGACTGAAGTGGTAGAGCGACTGGAATACACCTTACGTGAATTCCATGAAAAATTACGTGGCTTGTTAACGACGCTGAATCTGGCGCTGGAACCTGCTGACGGCTTTAAGGATGAACCGGTTAAGTTAACGGCATAATGAACAGTGAAATGCCGGATGGCGGCGCAACCCCATCCGGCATTTTTTTATGCTATATCAAAACTGGTAGACCATACCCACCGCAACGATGTCATCATCGTTGATGCCCAGTTTATTATCGCTATCCAGCTGGTTGATTTTATAGTCAACAAACGCGGACATATTTTTGTTGAAATAATATGTTGCGCCCACGTCGATATAATTCACCAGGTCTTCATTGCCGACGCCTTCAATATCTTTCCCTTTAGAAAGTACATAACCCAGTGACGGACGCAGACCAAAGTCAAACTGGTACTGAACAACCGCTTCGAAGTTCTGTGTTTTATTGGCGAAGCCGCCGGAAATTGGCGTCATATTGCGTGTTTCAGAATAGAACGTCGCAATATAAATATCGTTAGCATCATATTTTAAGCCGGTCGCCCAGGCTTCAGCTTTATCACCCGTACCACGAGTTTGCAGATTCTGCTGGTTGGTACGATCGGAGTTGGTATAAGCGCCGCTCACCGCGAAATCGCTGCCGCCAAAGTCATAGGTAACGGAAGTACCAAAACCGTCGCCGTTCTGTTTTTTCACATCACGATCCTGGTTTTTACCCTGGTATTGCAGGGTCAGATCCAGGCCATCCACGACGCCGAAAAAGTCGGTGTTACGGTAAGTTGCCAGACCGCTGGCGCGTTTGGTCATAAAGTTATCGGTCTGTGCGGAGGAGTCACCACCGAATTCCGGGAACATATCGGTCCAGGCTTCCACGTCATACAGCGCGCCCAGGTTACGACCATAATCAAACGAGCCAAAATCTTTTAATTTCACACCGGCGAAGGCCAGACGTGTTTTTTGTTGGTTAGAGTCGCTTTCAGCTTTATTGCCGGCAAACTCTGCTTCCCAACGACCATAACCGGTTAGTTGATCGTTAATTTGCGTTTCGCCTTTAAAACCTAAACGGATATAGCTTTGGTCACCATCTTTGCTGTCATAATCCGTCATGTAATGCATGGCTTTTACTTTGCCGTACAAGTCTAGCTTATTACCATTCTTGTTATACACTTCCGCCGCCTGTACGGATGCCGACGCAACAATTCCCATCACCACTAATGCCAGAGTGCTCTTTTTCATTTTCATTCCTGATTAAAAGTACGCGCTAATATTCACTGGGTGTGATCCCCGTTAAAAGACAGGAGGGTTTTTAACGTCTGGCAATGAACGTTTTATGACAAAGTAAGAATATTTTTAAAAAAGGATGTTTTTTTGTTTCTGTAATAAATGCGTCAAAATCTGCCGCTACGCTTGCTGATCCTGCGCAATAAAATTTCATGCTTTGTGCGCTGGTTGTTGGCAACCGGGGCCAGTCCTGCTAAAACGTTCGTTTGATATCATTTTCCCCAATTTTGAATGGCAGAGAATCATGAGTGACAGCCAGACGCTGGTGGTAAAACTTGGCACCAGTGTGTTAACGGGCGGATCCCGCCGCCTGAACCGCGCCCACATCGTAGAACTGGTTCGCCAGTGCGCGCAGCTCCATGCCGCAGGGCATCGTATTGTTATCGTTACCTCTGGTGCGATTGCCGCCGGACGTGAGCATCTTGGTTACCCGGAGCTCCCGGCAACGATAGCTTCGAAACAGCTGTTGGCGGCGGTCGGGCAGAGCCGACTGATTCAACTGTGGGAACAGCTGTTCTCGATCTACGGTATTCATATCGGGCAGATGCTGCTGACGCGTGCAGATATGGAAGACAGAGAGCGCTTCCTCAATGCCCGCGATACGCTCCGGGCGCTGCTGGATAACAACATCGTTCCTGTCATTAATGAGAACGACGCCGTAGCGACCGCTGAGATTAAAGTCGGCGATAACGACAACCTCTCCGCGCTGGCGGCAATTCTGGCTGGAGCCGATAAGCTGCTGCTGTTGACCGATCAGCAGGGGCTGTTCACCGCCGATCCACGCACCAACCCACAGGCTGAGCTGATTAAAGACGTACACGGCATTGATGATGCGTTGCGCGCCATTGCCGGGGATAGCGTCTCAGGTCTGGGAACCGGCGGCATGGGCACAAAACTGCAGGCCGCCGATGTCGCGTGCCGCGCCGGGATTGACACCATTATTGCCGCAGGCAGCAAGCCGGGCGTGATTGGCGACGTGATGGAAGGCGTTTCCGTTGGGACGCGTTTTCATGCTCAGGCCTCTCCGCTGGAGAACCGTAAACGCTGGATCTTTGGCGCGCCGCCTGCCGGGGAGATTACCGTCGATGAGGGCGCGACCGCAGCAATTCTGGAACGCGGCAGCTCATTACTGCCAAAAGGCATTAAAAGCGTGACAGGTAACTTTTCTCGTGGTGAAGTGATCCGCATCTGCAATCTCGAAGGGCGCGATATTGCCCACGGCGTCACCCGCTATAACAGCGACGCGCTGCGCCGTATTGCCGGACATCACTCACAACAGATCGACACCATCCTGGGCTACGAATACGGTCCGGTTGCTGTCCATCGCGACGACATGATCACCCGTTAAGGAACAGGCATATGCTGGAACAAATGGGCATTGCTGCCAAAGCCGCGTCATACAAGCTGGCGCTGCTCTCCAGTCGCGAAAAAAATCGCGTACTGGAAACCATTGCTGATGAGCTGGAAGCGCAAACGGAAAGCATCCTCAGCGCGAACATACAAGATGTTGAGCAGGCGCGAGCCAACGGCCTGAGCGAAGCGATGCTCGACCGCCTGGCGCTGACGCCGGCGCGTCTGAAAGCGATTGCTGACGATGTGCGCCAGGTCTGTAATCTTGCCGACCCGGTAGGGCAGGTGATTGACGGCGGCCTGCTGGATAGCGGTCTGCGTCTGGAGCGTCGTCGCGTCCCGCTGGGCGTGATTGGCGTGATTTATGAAGCGCGTCCAAACGTCACCGTTGACGTTGCCTCCCTGTGCCTGAAAACCGGCAATGCGGTGATTCTGCGCGGTGGGAAAGAGACCTACCGGACCAACGCGGCGACCGTGGCTGTTATCCAAAAGGCGCTGGAAGCCTGCGGTTTACCCGCGGCTGCCGTACAGTCAATTGATAACCCGGACCGCGCGTTGGTCGCTGAAATGCTGCGGATGGATAAGTACATCGATATGCTGATCCCTCGCGGTGGCGCGGGCCTGCATAAGCTGTGCCGTGAGCAGTCGACTATCCCGGTCATCACCGGTGGCATTGGCGTATGCCATATTTATGTTGATGATACCGCGGAGATCGACCCGGCCCTGAAGATTATCGTTAACGCCAAAACGCAGCGTCCAAGCACCTGTAACACCGTAGAAACTCTGCTGGTGCATCAGGATATTGCTGAGCATTTTCTGCCTGCGTTAAGCCAAAAGATGGCGGATAGCGGTGTTACGCTGCACGGTGATGAAATCGTGATGCAGGTACTGCATGGCCCTGCCAAACTGGTGTCACTGAAACCGGAAGAGCTGGATAACGAGTTTCTGTCTCTGGATCTGAACGTTGTGGTGGTCGAAAATATGGATGGCGCTATCGCCCATATTCGCGAACACGGCACCCAGCACTCGGACGCCATACTGACGCGCACGCTCAGCAACGCCAACCGTTTCGTGAATGAAGTGGACTCTTCTGCCGTGTATGTAAACGCCTCTACTCGTTTTACCGATGGCGGCCAGTTCGGACTGGGTGCGGAAGTGGCGGTGAGCACGCAAAAACTGCACGCACGTGGCCCAATGGGACTGGAAGCACTGACCACATACAAGTGGGTTGGCTTCGGTGACGACACGATTCGTGCATAATTGAAACTGGGTGATGCAATAATAGCCATCTGATTTAAAAGGCTATAAAGGCATCACCCAGTTAATTCTAACCTTCATCCCGCTGCCGTATTTTTTATCCTGCGTTTTTAACATCATCCGCACCAGTCTGGTTCTGACCTATGCATTCTCTGGCGCCAGAAAGGCGGCGTATCACAGAATTTTCCCTGCCTGCATGAATTTTCCTGGTCTTCGTTTCACGTATTGTTCCTATGGCCCGATCTATTAGAATCAATCTCATTTTTATGAGGAGTTGTTGCGTGAAATCGGATATTCACAAACTTAGCATTCCTGTTGTGCCGCTTGGCAACCCGTTTCCTCCCCGTCATTGTTCGCTGTGCCCAAAGGGAGCGGCGATTGATCGTAATAATCAATACAAATTAATAGACAAAAGAAGGCGGTTTAAAGCTGGGGAGATACTCGCCCGACAGGATGAAACCGCGGATATGCTTTTTGTTATCCATGAGGGGTACTGCAAGTCCAGCGTGGAATGTGGCGATAACGTTTTTATCAGCCGCTTTTATGTTCCGGGAGATATCATGGCGCTGGATGCTGTCGAAGGGGGGAAGTACCTGACAACGATTAAGGCGGCAACGGCTGCGGAGGTTTGCCACATTGATATTGCGCGGTTGTTCAAGGTAGCAGAGAAGGAGCCTTCGGTTGCTGCCGCAGTCATCAAGTTTCTCTGCAGGGACAATGGATTCATTGTTGAAAAACTGCGGCGCTATGCGAATAAACATGCTGAGGCTAGGATCGCGGCTTTCCTGGTGGAATTTTACGAGATGCATTTGCGCATCGGCAGGCCAGAAACGACGCTTCGCTTGCCATTTTCTCGGGACGAAATTGCCAGTTATCTCGATCTTAAAATTGAAACCGTTAGCCGCTCATTAAAATCACTTGAACAGCAGAATCTGATTACCTTACATAGGGTACGTACCGTAACAATTAATAGTTATCTCGGTTTAAAACGTTTTATCTAATTTTCTATTTAACGATAATCATTATCTCTCCTGATAAGCCAGGAATATTCATTTTATATGGAAAATTCCTGGTTTTAATTTTGTCAAATAATTATCAATTAGAATGTAGTTTCTGTAGGTGAATGATTTTTTTATAAGAATATTCCCGCGCAAATGGATATATCATGAGAATTTTCTTGCGGCGTTAAAAATTTAGCATAATTGCAACAAATAATAAGCATTATAGAGAAACTATGGAGGTGTTAATTATCTTTATGTTTTGTAAGGGTTTTGCTCTCGTGGTATTTGTATGATCTTTTTGATATTTATCAAAAACATAAAAAAGATGAATTGTTTGATTTGCCTTATTTATTTGGGTGATAGTTCTGATTCACGGTGTTATTTAAGTAAATTAAACTTAGGAAACTTCTTAGATTATCGTTTTAGTGGGAAAATTCTTAGTCTTTTTGTAATTTTTGCGTTTCAGGGTTTGTTGAGATGTTACTTAATTCAAATGATAATTTTTGGGCGCGGCAATTCTGGCTCGCAATTAATGGAACCGCTGGAGTGACTTAATAATAAGACTCGGTGGTGAGTATGTTCTTAGGAGAAGATAAAAATGAAAAAATTATTATTAGTGACCTCTCTGGCGTCTGTATTTGTTGCGGCAAATGCAATGGCAGATGTCACTGCTTCTGCAACGGCCTCGTGGGACGCGACGGCAACAAAAGATACCACCAGCATGTTGGTCGTCACTCCGCTGAACTCTTTGACTTTCCAGTATGCGGAAGGTCTTAATGGCTTCAACTCCCAGGATGGCGCGTTTGATGTGACTATTCAGGGCCAGGAAACGGCAACTGATTTTGAACTGACCGCTCAGATTATTAGCAATACTCTGACCAACGCCAGTGGCGATGCGTCTACCCTGAACGTAGGGGTGGCATGGAATGGCACTGCGTTGACTAATTCATCAGATACTGTCCTGGTAAATTCCAGCTCGACTTCTGGTCTTGAAAGCCTGATGGCTGATGGCGCTTACAACGGTGCTGATCGCGTCAGCGATCAATCTAACTTCAAATTCACCATTGCGTCTGCGACTTCTGATGGTAGCACGCCGGTAACGGATTACTCTGCACTGCCAGACGGCTATTGGACTGGTGATGTAAAAGTACAGTTCAATGCAACCTGGACGACTCCGTCCGCCTAATAAATAAAGGTTCGGGTGGAGAAATTCTCCCGAATTTATCAGGAATGGTGTCATGAATAAATATTTACCGGCAGCAATGTTGGTAGGGTTGGTAATCTCTTTTTCCAGCTGGGCAATTAACGTCGGTGATATCACGTCGATAATGACTTCTACTGAGAGTTCATTATCGAAAGAAATCACTAATACGACAGATTCGGCTCGTTATGTCAGCGTATCGGTAAAACAACTGTCATCACCTTTAGCGGGCGGAGTCGAAATAAAACCCGTTAATTCCGGGGAATTACTCTCTACGCCTGCCAATCTAATTCTGCCTGGTCAGGCAAAGGATGTTTTTCGCTTCTTTTATAAAGGGCCAGTTGATGATGTCGAACGTTATTATCGTCTGCAATGGATAGATGAGCCGGTCACCGAGAGCGCGGAAACCCGGGCCAATAAATTGGCTGTTGCGACAGCGTCAGCAGAAATTGGCACGATTTTGGTCGTTGGGCCGCGAAAAGAGCGTTTTGAATATAACCGTAATGGTGATGTTATTAGCAATACTGGCAATGTTTCATTTCGAGTAATCGCCTATGGAGCTTGCAAAGATAATGCTCGCGATCAGGGACAGGGCTGTCGTGAACGTTATTACATTATGCCAGGTACAAAAATAAAACTGCAGTTCACCGACATTAGTAATAGCCGCTCACGCATCGGTATCTGGCACGGTAAGCAGTTTATTACAGTGAAGTGATGGTCAATAGCAGCCATCTGTACGGGATAAATAAAAATACCGGATTGTAAGGATGCATATGACAACAACATATATTGTTGGCGGTAGCATTTGTCTTTTTCTTGCGCTGACACCAGGAACTTCACATGCAGCCCCAGTAAAAGTGGGTAATTACGTTATTCCCAGTGCTTTCGCCCGTTCACTGGAGCAGGGAATGACGGTGCCGGTATATATACGTTACAACGAGACTGATGAGAAAAGTCAGCAAAAAATTGCCGATGCGGTGATTTCGCTTGTTGATGGCAATATTACAGTTAAAGCACTGACTCTTGCTGAATTGCCCAATAATGCTGTGTTATCCGAGAAAACCCGTGCGTTAGTGGAAAAAATCCGTGATGTAAAGTTTCACGATAATACGAATATTGAACTGTCAGATGATGCTCGACTGCAACTTAATGTCTCATCATTTCACCTGGAGATGATTGTCAGCAAAGATGCGTTAACTGAAGCGATTGTCGCGCGCAGTAGCTTGCTTGGACCTTCCAGCGTTGAAACTCTGTCTAACGTCCTGAACTACAACTTTGGTACCTACTACAACGATTACCGAAATGGCAGCAGTACCCGCAGCTATCTGACGATGGACAATACAACATCGCTGCGGGAGCACCACATTAATGTTAACGGTTCGTTTTACGGCATCGGTGACAGCAATGGTACCAGTAAACTTTATCGTGCGATGTATGAGCGCGATTATGAAGGGTATCGACTGGCGCTGGGGATGCTTGATACATGGAATGTCCAGTCTATTGCCAGCCTGAATGCGCTGAATGGTGGGAAAATTTACGGTGTGAGCTACGGGAACAAAGGAAGTACGGTTGTTGAGAATACCGCGCTTTCACTCACGCCGATTACCGTATTTTTGCCAGCCGCTGGTGAGGTTCATGTCTTCCGCGATGGACGTTTACTCAGCGTGCAGAACTTTAATATGGGCAGCTATGAAATTGATACCAGTCGCTTTCCGTATGGTGTTTACGACGTCACGGTAGATATCGTGGTCAATGGGCGGACAATTAATAGTCGTGTCAGCCGGGTTAATAAGATCTTCGCTCGCCAACAAGCTGCTGGAGTTGATCAGCTCTCGTGGCAGTTTTTTGGTGGTTCGCTGGATTATGATCGGGTGAGCTATAAGCGTAACCACTATCAGGATTTGGGTAATGAGCAGACCTGGATTGCCGGGGGGGCCGCATCGGTGACGCTGGCGATATTGTCGGGGCTGGGCCTGAAATCAACGATCTACGGTTTTGACAACAATGCGGTTAATGAAACGGATGTCACGCTGAATGTGAATGAATACGTCAGTATTGGCAATCAGATGTTGGTAGCGAACGATTCATCATGGCGAAACATCAGTAACATCAATCTCAATGTCCCTGAGGGATATGGTTCCCTTTGGGCATCTCGTGAAGACAGTAAAATTGGCGATCGCTTGCCCATGCAGGAACGTGATAACTATTCCATTGGCGGAACTCTTAACCTTGGAAAGTTTATTCCTCATGGCGGCTCGCTCACCGTGAGCCAGACGGAGAATCGTTACTCAGGCAATAAATACCGTAATCTGGATTACAACACGACCCTTTATTCAGGCAGGTATGCCACGGTTGGGTTGCGTGCAGGTATTCAGCGTTATTACTACAACAACCGAAATGACGATGGGCGACAGGAACGTTATGTCAGCCTGGACTTATCGTTGCCGTTGGCGACCTGGTTGAGCATGGGCGTCTCCCGAGATCGCTATGGTAGTACCCAGGGTAATCTCAGTGCACGAAAACAGTATGCTGAAGGGCCGATTAAATCGGTCGGATTATCGGCATCAACGCGTCTGAGCGGCGAACAGTATTATGACAATAATTATTCGGTAAACGGCAATTTGAGTTATGACACGAAATATAACGCCGGCACCGTATCGGTAACGCGTTCTGCTGACAACTCCACCAATATGAACTTCTCTTCCCAAGGTTCTCTGGCGTGGGCTGGTAAAGACTTCGGTCTGAGTAAAGAGAGGCAGCGTTCTGGCGTTATCGTAAAAACAGATTTGACCGGCGAGGGGAAACTGGCTGCGAAGATTAATAACCGCAATTATCTTCTCAGCGGTAAATCAAATTTCATTGCACTGCCACCCTATGCTCAGTACAAGCTGGAAATCCTCAATGATAAAAATTCTGAGGACAGCTTCGATATTGTTTCAGGACGCAAACAGGAGTTGACGCTATATCCGGGTAACGTGGGTGTTATCAACCCTGAAGTGAAAAGCATGGTCACCGTATTCGGTCGCATTCGTTATCCCGATGGACAATTGGCTGCAAATACCGATATCCATAACCACATCGGTAAAACGCGTACGGATGAAAAGGGTGAGTTTGCTATCGATATCGATAAAAAGTATCCGGTTATTACGTTAATTTCTGCCAACGGCAGGGTATGTGAAGCCGATCTTGATTTGGAAAAAGCACGCGGTGCAGCGTGGGTTGGTGATGTGAAATGTGCAACGCAAACCACGATGGCACAGAGGTAATAAAATGAAAGTATTGATTAAATTAGCTACTGTAATCTGTGCCGTAGGGAGTTTTTCACCTGTGCCTGCGTTGGCGTTGAATGCAATCTCTTCGGGATCAGTCAGTAATAACTATTTGTTTATCGAAAATGCCATTGATAGTGAATACTTTATTACCCCATCGGCACTTGATCCGCGTTTCAGCGGGTCAAATACGTGGATAAAATACGGTACCTCTCAGGTCAGTCTCGGGTATTTAGGTTTTGTCGGCTGGACTGCGCCTGGATATTATTATCAGGACATGTGGATTGATAACTCCCCGATTAACGGGCCTTTCCGGGGAATCCGTTGTTATAGTGGCACTCAATGCCCATCAACCGGGTTTATTGCCGGATTGGGCACTGACAAAAACGGTTTTTATCATGCGCAGGTCGGCTCTGTCGCAGGCGTTATTGGTGGCGCCTACGGATTCGCTTCCCTGACCGATACTGCTTATGAGTACTTCCGCAATGTGCCAACCGGTAGCAGCGAAACCTATGTGTTCAACCGCTGTTATACTTCTGTAAATTATGATTATTCTTCCGGGAAACGGTGCAAAGACCAATCGACAGGATCATGGAATTACGTCAATTACACGTTAACTAAACGCGGTCATCTGTCACTTGTCTCTACTAACGCATTTCAGGAGCTTTGGGTTGCCAGCGATGGTACGCCGAGCATCACCAAAGACTCTGGTTATTGTGAACTTGGCGTGGTGGGCGGTACTGACGGTGTGATTTGCAAAATGGTGAGCTATAACTTGCAACAAACGGCCAATCTGACCGCCTCCTTGACGTTTCGCGCTTTTGTCGACACGGCGATGCTTGGTTTTACGCCCGGAGCGGCCACCGTGAAATACTCTGGAAATGGTTCAAACTGGTATAACTATGGTACTTCAACTGCTTATTACAACGTTTTTACGACATCTGGAGAATACATTTATATTTTTCTGTCAAAAGCATTTTTGAAGAAGCTTGTTGATTCAGGGATCAGCATTACCAACAGTCAGCCGTTTACCTTCGGTTTTTATAATGGCTTAACACCAGAGTCAGGACACTACCAGTTTACCCCTTCGCTACAGCTCAATATTGTGCCAAAGGAATATGGGATCAGTATTATCTCATCGGATAACAGCACCTCGGCAAGCGGCAGCGGCACAATTGGCGAGACTGCTCCGATTGAGATGGATTACACCGTGACGGTTTCGGGGCCTCGTCAGGCTGATAGCATTACCGCACAAGTTATTGGGGAAAGTACGACGATAAACAATGTGCCTTATTGCCTGTTCACCTCTACGCAAGGTGGGTTAGCTGTCCCAATTCCCGCCTTTCTTCAGTACAACAGTCAGTCGGGTGGCGTGGTACAGAAACGAAATAGCTGTAGTGAAGCGGCGATCAGCATGAGAGATGCGCAATGGCAACAGACGCCCTGGGACGCAAATAATACAGATGATGGAAGCTACTTTGCGACTGATTTAAAATTGCTTTTCCCAATGAATGATTCGCGTTCGATGTTGACCGTTTCTGGTGCGGATTGGGAAGGTGTTGTCAGTGCCAGCGGAGAGATAAAAGTGACGGCGAATTGGGTGGGAGTGACGCCATGAGCCACTGTCGTTTGGCGCTAAGATGGATATTGGTCTTGCTTTCCGGGCTGACGGTGTTCTCTGCTCAGGCCGTCTACCTGGAGTCGACTATTTATGAGATGCCATCGGATAAATCATTTATCAGTAAAAGAATCTATAACGATAGCCAGAAACAGAACGTGTACAGTATTAGCGCAATTAAAATAGATAAACCGGGACCGGGAGGTGAAAACAGAAGTGCTATTGCCGAAGGCGAACTTTTGTTTACTCCGCTCAGTTTTTCACTGGCACCGCAGGCAAGTGAGTTTTTTAAGATTTTCTATCGTGGCCCGCAGGATGATAAAGAACGCTATTACCGAATACTGTTTCGTGAAATGCCGATAACGCTGTTTACCGAACGTAATCTAGGGAAAGGCGGACAGGCTCTCCCGGTGATCGCTATGGATACCATATTGGTCGTTCGTCCGAGGAAAATGAACCTGGCCTACACCATTGATGAGATAAACGGGACGTTGAAAAACACAGGGAATACTTTTTTCAAAATTATCGTACACCAGGGGTGTCACTCAACTGATGATGAAGCCACCATGCGTTATGTGTTACCGGGGGAAACCTGGCATAGTAGTGAGTTGAAAACAAAAAACCGGAAATTTATCGTAGCGTTACAGAAATATTTACCCGTGGGTCAGGGTTGCTCAAAAATTAATCATTAGAGGTGTTGGGTCTGAGCCAATATGCCCAGATTATATATTGGACCTATACTGTCACTAGCTTTATAAAACGTAGCATTAAGTTTAGAGTCGATGAAACAATATGTCGTGCATATTGCCGGAATGTTTATGAATACAAGATCTACGACATCCTCTCTTAGTTTGTCGGTCAGCATAAACTACGTTAATATGTCATTCTGTTAGTCATTGTAGTTATATGTTTTGTAAATTTTGTATTTATAGTTTTTTGTTTTGTAATGAAGTGAAAGTGAGTAAAGGGATTTGTACTGATTAAGAAATGGAGTTTTTTCTTTTTCAATTATTAAATGGAACTTACGATGTGATGGGAATACTCATATGGATAACTGTGATTATAAATTCTAAATTTACGTGATATGGCTTATGGATAAATTTATATCACGAACCGCCTTGTGATTATTGGAGGTCGAAGGTGTTGTATATTCTCTCGTGAATAGAGCGAGGGACCTGCTATGCCATAAATTTAAGTTGGTGATAACTATGAATACGAAAAAAATTTTTCTTCTCAGTTATGATACTTTCCTTTTTTCAGGATTAAAAGCATGGTTACCAAATCTGGTATTGATCGATGCACGGACATTTATTTCTGGCACGCAGTCAGTTATGTCACGATATCCGTCCTGCTTGCTGGTGATCGATAACCGGTTGCCATTATTATTGGTCAAAAAATGGCTTCAGAGAAACAGTACACAGTTCATCAACATACACTGTATTGTTCTGCGGATGTGCGAAACCCTGCCAGTTAATCGGGGATATGAAGAATATTCCTTTATCAATGGGGGGGAATTGTCGGAGCAGTTGATCGCTCAATTAAAAGAGAGTTTATTGGCACCTAACAAAGTTGTGGAAGTCAATAAAGATTCACCGATGTTTACTTTTAACTTGACTGAATTTGAAGAAGAAATGCTGTATTCATCATTCACAAAAGAAAAACTGCATGATTTCTGTATTGCTAATTCGCTAACAATTAAGTCAGTGTATCGATATCGGGATAAAATTACTGCTCGCCTCGGCTTTTCCAATTTTAATGAAACTGTTATCTTTTTAACCCGAAATAATTTATTAAATGAAGGTTCTATAATCAATAATAATGTGAATGGGGATGCGGTTTACACTGACGCATATGATGTTTCGGATACTAGTAGACTGAGTATGGCAATAAGGAATGAGGAAATCATTCCTTATTTTCAGCCCATCGTGAATATCAGGGGCGACGTTTGTGGAGTTGAGGTATTGGCTCGTTGGCCACAGGGACATAACTATGCTATTTCTCAGCGAGAGTTTATTCCATTGGCTGAAAAAAGTGGTTTAATCAAGGAGTTAACTAGCTATTTAATGACCGCTGTTGCGCGCAATCTGGTCTCTGGAGGCGCGAGTATTAATAAAACTCTGTTCGTTTCTTTTAATGTCAGTCCGTCAGGTTTAAATAATCCTGTATTCTATTGGGAATGCCTTAATTTTATGGAGATAACGCAAGGTCTTCCGATAAAATTGATGATAGAGATAACAGAGAACCAGACGTTCACGATTACTCCTGCAATCAAAGAACTTATTCGCTCGTTGCGAAATAAAGGTGTTTTGTTCGCTTTGGATGATTTTGGTACTGGATACGCTAATCTCTGCTATCTCAATGAGTTAGACCTGGATGTAATCAAAATTGATAAAAGCTTCATTAAGGAAATTAAAGAGGTTGATCAATATATCCCTATGCTCGAGTCAATTACTCACCTTTCAGGACTTCTGGGGTTACGTACGGTGGCAGAGGGTGTTGAAAATGACTATCAGCAACAATGGCTGGGAAAAAATAATGTTGACTATCTGCAGGGGTATCAGTTTCTACCCCCAGTGACATTTAATGATTTTATCCGGTATTACCAGCAGTCAGTAGATTTGTTTGAATCAGCGTCAGATTCACCTTTATCTACGTAATTCCTTTTTGACACGGTTATTACATATGAAGGGTAAAACCTTTAAACGAGTATGTGCTCTGAGCTGACATAGCCTGCAGCATGATTTTTTCCTGAACACCAGGGGCAGACGCCTCTGGTATGGGCGTCTTTGCATCGCTGCCTGTCTGTCTGATTAAGTAAAAAGTCCTATAGTGAGGTGTGCACCGTTTGTTTATGTATCATAAACGGGGTATTTATAGTGATATCAGCGTTAATCAAACAGGTACTGAGGTTTGCCCGTAGCCATGCGTCCTTTCCTGACAAAATTAAGAGTCTGGCTTCCACCACCTCTCATCCTGTTATTATTCCTCATCGCGGATGCGTTGACGGCGATACCGCGTTTCACATTTGGCGCGGTGACTATCGTGATAAGTGCATTGTTGGCTAGCGTCAGTCTGGCGATGATACTGCATACCGCGTGGAAGATGCGGAAGAAACGTACGACGCTAAACCCACTGCATGCAGAGAAATCGACCACGCTTGTTACTGACGGATGTTACGCCTGGAGCCGCAATCCAATCTATCTTGGAATGAGTGGACTTTAGTTAGCTTTTGCTCTTTACGTCGGTAGCTTGATTGGAATATTGGCTGCACCGCTGTTTATGCAGGTGGTTGCCAGATTACATATTGATTTTGAAGAGGAACAACTACGAAAACATTTCGGGCCGGAATGGATACGCTATGAGCAGCGTGTTCGCCGCTGGTTATAGAATTCCCTTGCCGCGTACCAGGAAGCCTGTGACGACACGATTTGTGCGTAATTGAATGCGGATGATGCAAAAATAGGCGTTTGATTCGCAAGGCCATTGACGCACAGTCCGGTTAGTTTTAACCTTCTACCCCGTGTTCACATTCATGGGCACGTCCTTATCAGGGCCGATATAGCTCAGTTGGTAGAGCAGCGCATTCGTAATGCGAAGGTCGTAGGTTCGACTCCTATTATCGGCACCATTTCAAACTCTTCCCAGGCCTACCGAAATCAACGCAAACCTCGTATACTGCGGTTTTCAGCGCGCATCTTATTTCCCGGGTAACCTGCACCACGTTCTCCGCATCGCCATTCTTGGTTGGTAGTTCAGAGGCCGTTCATCAGGCCTCGTCGAAATGGCTGATAATACCAGGCGGCCCTGCGCCAGGGCCGCTTCGTTTACTGAGCAGATTCAGCAGGATGTAAATGCAATTCGCTTCAACCCCTCAACCGCTTGTTCGAGGTAGGCGCGTGGACATCCCATGTTCAGGCGGATAAAACCTTTTCCAGCAGGACCAAAGCTATTTCCCATTGAAGGCGCAATACCGGCAACATCAAGCATTACCCATTTGAGCTGCTCATCATCCAGTCCAAGCACTTTGCAATCTATCCACAGTAGATACGTTGCCTGGGAAGGAACAACCCGAGCCCATGGGAGATATTCATCAATTTGTTGAATAAACCAGCGTCGATTTTCAGCCAGATAGCCAAGTAAATCGTCTAACCATGGTGCGCCATGTTGCCATGCAGCCGTACTCGCCTCGACGGATAGCGCATTGAATACATCCAGTCCATGCGCATCCAGACGGCGTAAAAAGTGTTCACGCAATGCCGGTGCCGGTATCAGAAAATTAGCAATACGCAATGTCGACAAACCAAACGTTTTACTGGCTGAAGTAGCTGAAATTACACGCGAATGCCAGCGTTCTCCCAGATGCAGAACTGAAGTAAATTGTTCTCCAGGAAGCAATAAATCTGCCCATATCTCATCAGACAGCAACGTCACATCATAGGTCTCGCATAGCGTAAGTAGCTGTTCCAGCTCTGGTGCAGTCCAACAACGACCGGTTGGATTATGCGGATTACATAAAATCATCAACGGCGGACGTTCAGTCCGGAATAACATTTCCAGGTGAGCAAAATCCATTTGATAACCGGTAGCCGGGTCCTCATTCAACGGATTTTCCAGCAGCTGTCTGCCGTTCAGAGAGATAATTTTAGCGAATGAACCATAATAAGGCCCCTGAACGACCACGCCTTCACCGGGTTGACTCAGCATTTGTACGAGTAGCGATAATCCTGGAACAACACCTTCAATACTGCAGATCCACTCTTGTTTGATTTCCAGCTGATGCCGGGTTGAGAACCATGAAATTAATGAATCAAAGTAGCTTTGTGGCCGTTCGCTGTAACCAAAAATACCGTGCCCTACGCGGTGAGTTAAAGCCTCCTGAACAGCGGGCGGGCAAGTAAAGTCAAAATCAGACACCCACATGGGCAACAGTTGATGTGTATCCTCGCCGAAATATCGCGCCATAAAGTCCCATTTCAGCGAGGCGGTATCGTGGCGATCGATAATCTTATTAAAATCCATTACATGCTCTCCCTATTCTGTTGCCGCGATATTTTTTTCTGTTTCTGTCACTGAAGGCGCCTTCGCAATACCGATTCCCGTGAAACCGTAAATCAAGGCGAAGAAGATTGCGGCATAGCACTGAATCGCCCATGGCAATAAATCCAGCGTGCTCACTCCTAATGTCGTGGCCATATAAACTCCGGCAGCTGTCCACGGCAACAACGGCTCAATAACGGTGCCAGCGTCTTCAATGGTGCGGGACAGATTTTTGGTATCCAGTCCCATACGACGGTATGCGTCTTTAAACAGTTCAGCTGGAACCAGAAGAGCCAGCTTGCCGTCGCTTGTTGCTCCGGTCACCAGAAGGGTGGTACCAATGGTTGCCGCAATTAACTGACCGACACTGTGAATGACCGTCAGTAAGCGGTTAATGATAATGTTGAGCGCGCCGGTTAACGTTAAGGCACCGGCAAAAGAGAATGCGCAAAATACCAGAAGGATAGTGCTCATCATTGAGAACATTCCGCCACGGTTCAGCAGGCGCGGAACATCAGCAATAATGCCCTCACTCCCTTGCGGGAACATAGTAATGTTGAACCCATCTATAAAGGCATCCAGTCCCTGCTTGATGCTGAGTCCTTGCATGACAACGCCCAGAATCAGGGCTAATACGCATGCACTTAGCATTAAAGGAATGACCGGTTTTTTACGAATCGCGCCCCACAACACAATAACCGGTGGCAAAATCAGAATGATATTGAAGTGGTATAGCGACTCCAGAGCGCTGACAATATCGGTAACCCGTTGCGGCGTGGCGACCTCGCCCAGCATATTGCTGTGGCCGGCAATAAGATAAACCACGGCGGCAAGCAGAAAGCTGGGAATAGTGGTCCACAACAAGTGCTGGATATGCTCGAAAAGGGTGGTATCTGCAACAATGGCCGCAAAGTTGGTGGAGTCTGACAGCGGCGATATCTTGTCACCGAAGTAAGCGCCAGAAACAACGGCACCTGCCGCTGCTGCCATCGAAACATCCAGTCCGGCGGCAACGCCCATCAATGCTACGCCAACCGTTCCGGCGGAACCCCAGGAGGTTCCGGTACACACCGATACGACGCTGGTCAAAAAGAAGGCGGCGATAAGAATGTATTCGGGGCTGATGAGTTTAAGTCCCCAGTACACCATGTAAGGGATGGTGCCGCTGAACATCCATGTACCAATCAGGCCGCCGACACAGATAAGAATCATGATCACCGGCATTGCTTTGGCGAGTTTATCAACTACCGAATTAATGATGTCTTCCCAGCAATACCCTTGCCACCAGGCCATGCCCGCGGCGACTGCAGCAGAACATAGCAACAAGGGCTCAATACGTAGCCCCATGATGCCGTAGCCAATAATTAGCAGCAGTAGCATGGCTAAAATAGGGATCACTGCCAGTCCAAATGAGAGTGTTTTTTTCTGATTTTGAGAGGCATTCATTCATGAATCTCCAGTCTGTAAGGTCGCTCAAGAGTAGAGAACACCCTTTTGCCTGACTGTGATCGCTCATTGGCCCTCATGTAAGCGATTACATGAAGACGTTAAACTTGAAGTCGGTCACAATTCAGGGGCTTGACGATTTACGCATTGATTTCAGAGAGAGGGGGGAAGAACAGAATCGCGGATCACTAAATCCGCAGTGAAACTATTCACGCTGGGACGCTGGGTTGCGCCCTTAAAAAGCTGTATCGCCAGCTGCGAAGCGCAGCGAGCCATGCGCTCAACGGGATAATGCATTGTTGTGAGTGCAGGGTAGAGATAGCGGGCCATCACCACATCATCGAACCCAACGATTGAAAGCTGTTGCGGAAGTGTAATTCCCTGCTGATGGAGGATGCGCATAATCCCGGCGGCCATCACATCATTGAACGTCACCGCTGCGGTGAAAGGAATACCGCAATTAAGCAGCTGATGTGCAGCGCGTTCGCCACCCTCTTCATTGAAGGGCACGCTAATCACCCAGTTTTTATCTGGCGTAATGCCATATTCAGCCAGCGCCTGGCGATAGCCTTCCAGCCGTTCACGGCGATCGATAATCGGTAAGTCACTTGTCACGCAGGCAATACAACGGTGCCCTTGTTCCAGGAGGTGTAACGTGGCTGTTTTAGCTGCTTGACTATTTTCCAGCCACACGCAGCGATTGGCCATCCCGGCAATATAGCGGTTCACGACCACCATGGCAGGAAAATGAGCGGCATATCGCAACAGTTCCTTTTCAGACAGCCTGCTGGCATGGACTACAATCGCTTCACAGCCCTGGTTTATCAGGAAATCGAGTCCTGATTTTTCCATTCCTTCATCGTGGCCACCGCTGCATACCATCAGGCGAAATTGCTGCTGGCGTGATACTTCTTCCACGCCCCGGGCAAGCCTGGCAAAAAAGGGATCGGCAAGATTGCCGGTCAATAACCCGAGCATGTCACCGCTGCGTTTCGCTAATGCAATAGCGGCGGCATTGCGATGATAGTTCAGTTCGCGCATGGCTTTTTCAACACGCTCACGCGTCACGGGTTCAACCCATGCAGTTTGATTAATAACACGTGAAACGGTTGCGGTGGACACTCCCGCTAACTCTGCAACATCCTTTATCGTTGC
The DNA here is from genome assembly GCF_030332345.1 of Citrobacter sp. Cpo221. Taxonomy (NCBI): domain Bacteria; kingdom Pseudomonadati; phylum Pseudomonadota; class Gammaproteobacteria; order Enterobacterales; family Enterobacteriaceae; genus Citrobacter; species Citrobacter sp. Cpo221. The sequence continues at coordinate 42,328 of NZ_JAOWIA010000027.1, read as the reverse complement.
CATGCTGGCTCTTTACCTTTTTGATTCTTAAGAATTTGCTTATCGCTGGTTTTTTTCCTTATCTTATTCAGGTTGGGGAGATTTGTCACCGATGCATCCTCTGAGTATATCTACTCAGAGGTTTATTTTTAGTACTGAATAATTAAATACTATCCTGAGTATTATTATCCTTACATTTGATATTCGATCATCCCGCTCTTTTTGGCCACCCAGTCATACAGACGTTGTCCACGGAGATTGGTTTCATGCGTATGCCAGTATAATCTTGACGCGTGGTGTTTTTTGGCTTGTTGTTGGACATACTCGATAAGTTGTTTACCGATGTGTTGACCGCGTACATCTTCGCTAACAAATAAATCTTCGAGATAGCAATAATTTGATTCTGCCCAGGTTGAGCGGTGAAAGAGATAATGAACCAGCCCCACTATTTTCCCATTATATTTGGCCACAGCACAATAAACAGGTTCGCTCGGGGTAAGGAAACGCTCCCACGTTAATTTTGTTACTTTATCTGGAATTATAGTGCGGTAAAATGTTTGATAGTTTATCCATAAAGGAAGCCAGCTGGCGTAGTCTTTTTGTTCTGCACTTTCAATAGTAACGGCATTCATGTTAATCATATATATCCTGATATTTTGTGCGAGTAATGTGTTAGTATGATGATACTAAGAGCTTTATAAATTCTCGTAAAGAGACACTTTCGATATATTGATAGGATCCACTTTTAGTATAAAGGTTAATACAATGAAGAAAAACAATGCGCCTTTATTTCAAGGATTTGTTTTAGGAAAAGGCGCGGTTAAGGAGCAGGTTTACCACATCCTCCGCGATCACATCCTCGAAGGGCGATTGCCGCCAGGAACAAAAATGCCGTCAACCAGGGCATTGTCCGAGATGATGTCAATTTCACGAAACTCAGCGCTCGCCGGTTATGACAGGCTATTAGATGAAGGGTATATCCTGACCCGTAAAGGGTCTGGAACATATGTCTCACATAATATTCCGGATCGGAGTATCAGCAATATCTATCCAAAGATGGCGTCGGGGGACGTCGTCTCGCCTGGTGAACAGGTTCATAGCCGAAATAATCCTGTTCGCGATTTATGGTCAAATGAGTATGAAGGGCGCGGCATGAACCGCCTATTTGCGGTTGGTGTCGGGTGTACGGATCTCTTTCCGCATGCGTTATGGGGAAAGCTACTGCAACGTGTCTGGAGACAATCCCGGCATCAACTGGGGGCTCACACTCATCCTTGCGGGTACCTTCCTTTGAGAAAAGCGGTTTGCCGCTACATTAAAACAACGCGTGGAGTGAACTGTAACGAAGATCAAATAATCATCGTAAATGGTATTCAACAGGCACTGAACATTACTGCGCGAGCATTGCTAACGGCAGGAAGTGACGTTTGGCTGGACGACCCGGGTTACAAAGGCGCTCGCGGAGCCTTCATGTCTGTTGGCGCGATGGTGAGGCCGGTACCGGTAGATAGCGAAGGAATGAACGTCCGCTATGGTATTGATCATTTTCCTGACGCTAAGCTGGCCTATGTCGTCCCGTCGGATCAATATCCATTAAGTGGAACGTTGAGTTTATCCCGCCGTTTTGAGCTGCTGGAATGGGCGAAGTCGAATCAGGCATGGATATTTGAAGATGACTATAATAGCGAGTTCCGTTATGCCGACCGCTCTTTACAAGCCTTGCAAGGATTAGATCAGAATCAACGCGTAATCTATGCCGGAACATTTTCTAAAATGATGTACCCGGAATTTCGTTTAGGTTTTTTAGTTGTCCCGCCGGGTTTACAAGAACAGATTATGGTGACGAAATATTTTTCCGATCTTGGCACCAGTTATCTTGAGCAGGCTGTGATGGCGAGTTTTATAGAGGATGGTCACTATGCCAGTCATGTGCGCCGAATTCGTAAGGCATGCTATGAAAGAAGAACTGCGCTGGTCAACGCTATTCAAGAATACTTGGCTGATAAAATGATTGTGCAGCCTTCTGACTCTGGCGTCCATATTGTGTGCTGGCTACAAAACGGATTAACCGGAAATGAAGTTGAGGAGCAAGCCAGATTACTAGGGATGGGAATACTATCACTAAGTCGTTATTACCAGAGCGATGTCTCAAGACAGGGGATTTTGATTGGTTTTGCAAATCATCCGGTAGAGGCAATTGTTGATGGGATTCGCCGTTTGGCTCAGGTTATTTAAATTATAATTTATTCCGCTATTAGCATTAATGCAGTAAATACGTTTCTTTCGCTACGTGTAAAAATGCAGAGCCTGCTTTTTGTACAATTAAATAGTGTGGATCCGTTAAAAACACGCATTGTGGTTCTTTTGGGCCGCTCAGTTTGATCATACCCTGCGCTGGTTTAGTTCTGTTTTGTAAGGGGTACAGATATGCCGGGCGTCTTTAATCAATTCCAACAACCCGTAGGTATGACTTTGTCTGACTGGAAAGGTGCACCCTTTCCACAGGCTCAGCAAATTACAGGTCGCTATTGTAAGCTTGAACGCATTAACGCCAAACGCCATGCAAAAGAGTTGTATGAAGCGTACTGCGAAGCAAGCGATTGTCGTGACTGGACATATCTGGCGGTCGGACCTTTTGAAACTTTTGATGCCTTCCAGGTTTATTTAAAAAAGGCGGAAGAACAGACAGATCCGATGCATTTTGCCGTGATCGATTTAACCAGTATGAAACCTGTTGGTACGTTTGCTCTTATGCGGATTGATCCCGCAAATGGCGTGATCGAGGTTGGCCATGTTTCCTACTCCGTACGCATGAAACGTTCGCGAATCTCAACGGAAGTCATCTCATTGCTTTTAAAGTACGTTTTTGAGGATCTGGGCTATCGCCGTTTTGAATGGAAATGTGATGCCTTCAATGCGCCTTCCCGTGGGGCGGCGGAGCGCTTTGGCTTCAGTTTTGAAGGCATATTTCGTCAGGCTGTCGTCACGCGGGGTCGTAATCGAGATACCGCATGGTACTCAATCATTGATGGTGAGTACCCGACACTTCGACCAGCCTACGATCTGTGGCTCGATGAACGTAATTTCGATCACCAGGGGCGGCAGATTAGGCGCCTTGGCGAGCTGATGGAAAGGGGATAAAAAAGCTCCCCGAATAAACCGGGGAGCCAGAAAGCGTAGCGTACGCGCAGAATTATTTCTGCCGCGACTCCAGCCAGACCAGCGCCAGCGTGGAGAGTGCGCACATCAGCAGAATGCCGACAAACCAAAACAGATACCACATCTTACGGTCCTCCCTAGTAAAGTTCGTGATTGTGGCGGCGGATCGTTTCTACATTGATTCGTCCCAGCATTTTGTAATAACTCCACACGGTATAAAGCAGAACGATCGGTAGAAAAATCAGCACAATAACCAGCATGATACTGAGCGTCATCTGGCTGGAGGTACTGTCCCACACCGTCAGGCTGGAGAGCGGATACGCGCTTGAAGGCATCACAAACGGAAACAGGGTGATTCCGGCGGTGAAGATCACGCAGGCCAGGGTCAGTGAAGCGCACAAAAATCCCCATACGGCCCGACGTTGCCCGCAGGCATAGATCGCGAGCATCGGGAAAATCATGCCAAGCAGCGGAATAATTAACAGCAGTGGTGACTGATAAAAGTGCGCCATCCACGCGCCCGGTGAGGTAGTTACCATTTTTAATAGCGGGTTGGAGGGACCATTAGGATCCTGGCTAAGCAACACATAGCCATCGATCCCCGTCCATAGCCAGTAACCGGCTAACAGAAAGCAGAGCACGACCAGCATCGCGCTGCGACGGGTAGTAGAAAGCGCGCGTTGATGAAGAATGCCGTCGGTCTTCAACTGGAGCCACACGCCCCCTTGCAGAATAACCAGCATCAGGCTTAATGCGCCGCACAGCAGGGCAAAGGGTGAGAGTAACTGCCAGAAGGTGCCCAGGTATTGCACATGAAGCTGTGGTGTGAAGATAAAAGGCACGCCCAAGAACAGGTTGCCGATCGCGACGCCGAAGATAACAGGAGGGACCAGGCTCCCGATAACCAACCCGGTGTCCCACATAGCACGCCAGCGTGCATTGGCTATTTTGCCGCGATAATCAAAGGCCAACGGGCGAAAGAAAAGGGCGCACAGCACCAGGATCATCGCCACATAAAACCCCGAAAATGCGGCGGCATAGACCCGCGGCCAGGCCGCGAATAATGCACCGCCCGCCAGAATGAGCCACACCTGGTTACCTTCCCAGTGCGCCCCGACGCTATTGATTAACACCCGACGCTCATCATCGTTACGCGCGATCAGCGGCAACAGGCAGCCGACCCCCATATCAAACCCGTCAGTGACCATAAAGGCCACCAGAATGATGCCAATCAGCAGCCACCAAATGAGCCGCAACGTTTCATAATCCAACATGATTGTCTCCTTTATCCCTGTTGTTGCGCTGGTTGCTGGTTATGCATTGCATCTGGGCCAAGGCGCGCGTATTTCTGCATCAGGTAGACTTCAGCAATTAAAAACAGGGTGTAAAGCGTGAGAATTAGCCCCATCGAGAAGGCCAGCTGACCTGCGCTTAACGCGGAGTGGGCGTACCAGGTCGGCAAAATATCCTGAATCGCCCACGGCTGACGGCCAAACTCCGTCATAAACCAGCCCGCTTCGATGGCAATCCACGGGAGCGGCAGGCTCCACAGCGTCATGCGCAGTACCCAGCGATGCTGGTCGATACGCCAGCGTAAGGTCTGTATCAACGCAATCGCCATCACCAGTAGCAGCAGCGAACCGCATGCAATCATGATGCGAAAGCTCCAGAACACGGGGGCCACCTGCGGAATGGCGCCGCGTTGCGCGGCCTGATATTGCGCTGGTGTAACGTGGTTCATGTCAGGCGCGTAGTTCGCCAGCAGGATTCCGTAACCCAGATCTTTCTCCACAGCGTGAAAAGCGTTCAGTACCTGAGGTGTGCGGTTACCTTTGGCGATTTCCTGCATCAGCAGCCACGCCTCCCGACCCCGCTGCAGGCGGGGAAGTGCGTCCGCCATCAGGTTTTTCAGCCCTGGAACCGGCGTATCTAACGAGTGGGTCGCCAGAATACCCAGCAGGGCCGGTATTTTCACGGCAAAGGCGTTACGCTCTTGCTCCTGCTGCGGCCAGGCGATGACATGAAAGGGCGCGGGGGCTGGCTCGGTTTGCCATTCGCCCTCCATTGCCGCCAGTTTTACCGGCTGGAGCTGGGCGACCTCATAGGCTGAGCTATCACCCAGTTGTAGCGTGCCGAGGATAGCCAGCGTGCCAAAGACGGAACCCACCGCGAAGGAGCGCCGGGCGAACTCGCGATTGCGACCACGCAGCAAATACCAGGCGCTGATGGACATCACAAACATGGCGCCGGTGACATAACCGGACATCACGGTATGCACAAATTTCACTTGGCTGACGGGGTTAAAGACCAGCTCGCTAAAGCTGCTCATCTCCATGCGCAGAGTATCAATATTAAAGTGAGCGCCTGTTGGATATTGCATCCAGCCGTTGGCGTTGAGGATCCACAGGGCCGAGATATTGGAGCCAAACGCGACCAGCCAGGTCACCAGTAAATGCTGATACTTGTTTAAGCGCTGCCAGCCGAAGAAGAACAGTCCCACGAAGGTGGATTCAAGAAAGAAGGCCATCAAGGCTTCCATCGCCAGCGGGGCACCGAAAATATCACCCACATAGTTGGAATAGAGCGACCAGTTAGTACCGAACTGAAACTCCATGGTCAGGCCGGTTGCCACGCCGAGCGCAAAGTTAATACCGAATAGCTTTCCCCAGAAACGCGTCATGTCGCGGTAGACTGTTTTGCCGGTCACCACGAACAGGGTTTCCATGATAGCCAGCAAAAAAATCAGCCCCAGCGTCAGGGGAACAAACAGAAAATGGTACAGCGCGGTCAGCGCAAACTGCCAGCGCGATAGGTCAATGACGTCCCACATGCGAACTCCATCAGGCATTAGAGAGTGAATAGGTAAGGAAGAAAACGCCAGACCCGCAGTAGAAAAGTACGCGGGTCTTAAAGAGGGGGATCAGGCCGGCGGGCCGGATGCCAGCCAGCCGCAGACTTCATCCAGGCGCTCGAGCGAGTCGAGCAGATCTTCCGGCGCGGCCAACACCAGTTCCGGCAACGGACAGATCTCATAACTCTCAAGCAGAAGCCCTTTCAGGGTATCCAGACAGCGAACATGCCAGACGTGGCGCAGCGCCGTGGCGTCGATTTGGCTCTCGCCGTAGCCGATGGTGCGGATTTGAATGTGCCCTTTGCCGCACAGGCGGGCAAGAAACAGGCGATCCGCGTCGCTAATCGGCAGTTGGGTGAGGTTAATGCTATGGGGAAGTGTGGCCGGATCGCGCACGTGCGCCAGCAGTTCCTGGGCCAGCGTCAGGCCATTCATCAACCCATCTATAGGTGGAGGCAGCAGGCTATCGTCCGGCAGCGTATTGATTGTTGCCGCCTGCCACAGCGCCCGTGGTGCGCTGCCTGCTTCCAGATGTTCCTGCCATTGCCCCTTGTTATTCTGACTACGCACCCGCCAGATACCGCAGAAAATCGACTCCTGAATCTCGCTCGCCCTGCCGTCAGCATGCTGAATGCGCACGGAAACTTCGCCTTCGCCAAGTAGCGTATTCAGAAAGGTGAGATCGTCTGCATTGAGCGCGGATAAATCCCATCCCAGTACCTCCTTTTTGGTGGGAATTTTTTGGGCGAGCTGGTGGCGTACGTCGGCTAACAATGCCATCACCGCCGGGCTGTGCGGACAGTTTTCCAGTGTTGCCATGCTGGGGTCGCTGTTGACCTGGCAGGTGAGGGGCAAGGGGTTCATGCTGAAGCTGTCATCGCCCGGCTGTGTTCCCGGTCCCAGCAGATGAAAAAAGGAATCACTCATCATGCAGACTCCGGCGGTATACGTTCTTCAACGAAGGGACGCATCAGGTTGAGCAGGTCGGCCCACGGGTGGATACCGCTGAGAATGCCGCGCAGCTCACCCTGGGTAAACACCAGGGTAGCCGGAAAACGGAACACGCCAAAGCGATCGCCGATCGCCTCGCTGTGTTCAAGATCCGCCATGGCGATGTGCCAGTCAAACTGGGGAAACTCGCGGAGCAACTCGGCAATCATGACCGGGTTATCGCTGACTTCCGGTGTACGGCGAGGATCGCTACTGAGCAGGACCACGCCATCACGCACGCGGGTTATCCAGTCATCCAGTTCAGATGCGCTCAGCGGTTGCCAGCCCTTAGCCAGCATTCGCTGCCATAGCGCAGAAAACGGTTGGTCATTCAACATGTTAATTATCTCTCCAGCGTTACGCGATACTGGCGAATACGCACGCCTTCATAGTTTTCCATCGACAGACAGTCATAGTTCAGGCAACGTGTTTCATCGCTTGTTTGTGGCGCAATGCCCCACGCGGCCAGTTGCGTAAGCGCGGCCTGTTCTGCCGCCGGGAGCTGAGCGCGCGCGATGTCGGTCAGGCTGCCGCCATAGTCGTCCAGCTGTACCGGTTGTAGTCCCACCAGAGCGATGTGCGCGGGGAGATGGCCGCGAATATCCACCAGAGCCAGCACTTCAGAGAAGCTGTTCTGATGCAGACTCATTTTTTTGGCGCTGAGGTAACTCGGGACTTTGTCTCCGGCGTAAGTTTGCAGGGTGCCTGGTGCGAGCCCGTAGTCGATGGCGTCAAGCAGCAGCAAATGGCTGGCCTGCTCAACGTAGCCCAGCAGATTCAGTCCCTGCGTGCCGCCGTCAACAATCTCTACCGATTCTGGCCAGTGATAATGGGCGTACAGGCGCTCAGCGAGGCGAATACCAAACCCTTCATCTGCCCACAGCAGGTTGCCTAAGCCCATCACGATGACGTTAGGTTCGCTCATGACGCCTCCTTATCGTGCTGGCCTTTGGGAAATTTATGGCTACGAAAGCCGTTAATCATGGTTGAGATGACGGTCTCGTCAGACATGATGTCTTCACGAATCGCCATATACACATGACCTACGATGAAAGCGGCGATGAACCACATCCCCAACCGATGCCAGCTGTGGATATCGAGAGAGTTCCCGCCGGTCCAGTAGAAAAACTCCGTCACATAGCGGAAAGGGGTAAAAATGGCGTACTGGCTATGTTCGCTGTATAAGGCAAAACCGGTGAGGATCATAAAAACGGAAAGCAGGAAATAACCGCACATCGCCGCCTGCGCGATGGGGTTATGACCGATATCATCTCCCGGTTTTTTTTCCAGAAACAGATACCAACGCACCACAGAATACGCACCCTGCCACCAGCTGCGTCGCCAGACCGGCACGATAAACAGTTCGCGTGAATAGCGGTTACCGACGAAGGCCCAGTAAATGCGCATCAGCAGTATCACCGTGAATACCATGGCGGCGGCGAAATGCACCAGCCGGATGTCGCCCATGTAGAACAGATAAGTGGCCTCACCGCTGACCGACGGCAGCGGTCGGCCAATGAAGTATCCGGTCACCATCAACACCAACATGCAGCCCACCGTCAGCCAGTGCCACAAGCGTACTGGCGCTTCAAACACATAGTGGCTGGTGGCGGTATCACGCGCCTCCCCGACGCGTGGGGATGTTTTTCCAGTCATCGTTCCGTTCCTTAACGCTTAGCGAACCTGGACGGCGATAAGTTCGCTGCCGTCGTCGCCGAGTACGTGGGTTGAACATGCCAGGCAGGGGTCGAAGCTGTGCAAGGTGCGCAGGATCTCCAGCGGTTGATCCGGTATCGCCATTTGGGTGCCCATCAGCGCCGCCTCGTAAGCGCCAATTTGTCCCTTTGGATCGCGCGGGCTGGCATTCCAGGTGGTCGGCACCACGCATTGATACAGGTCGATCTTCTGGTCGCGAATCGATGCCCAGTGGCCTAATGCTCCGCGCGGCGCTTCGGTAAAACCGATCCCGCGACAGTGCTGCGGCCAGCTTTCAGGCTCCCACTTTTCGGTATTTGCGGTAGCCAGATTGCCGTTTTTCAGGTTGGTCATCAGCTTGTCGAAGAAATATTGCAGCTTGCTCACGGCCCACTGCGCTTCGTGCGCGCGACACAGAATACGTCCCAGCGTTGATTGCATACCCGACAGCGGCAGCTTGAGGGCAGACATCATGCGATCCACGGATTCAATCGTGGCGGCATCCCCTTTGTGATAGGCAATCAGCGTACGTGCCAGCGGCCCAACTTCCATAGCGTGTCCCCGCCAGCGCGGGGCTTTAATCCACGAATAGCGTTCCTGTTCGTTGAGCTGCTTGATATCGGTATCGCTGCCTTTGACATCGCCCGGGTTATACCAGGGTTCAGTAATCCCTTCGAACGGATGACGACCTAATTGATCGTCCGGATAACGATACCAGGCATGATCGACAAACTCCTGAATTTGCTGCTGATCGTCCAGGTCCACCGGCATGACGTTGTTAAAATCACCGTTAATCACCGCACCGCCAGGCATCAACAGGCTCTTCGCGCTGAAGTCATTGGCGATATCCGGGAACGCGCCGTAGCTTAAGACGCACTTATCAGAAAGCCCGGTGCCAATCTGGCTCCAGGGTTTATTGAACTGGCCGATAGCCAGCGCGTCAGGCACCATGACGTTGTTGATGAAGTCGGCGGTGCGGGTGATGATCGACTGCACCAGGTTCAGGCGTTCCATATCGACTGCGCCTACCGCGCCGCTCTGATCGATATTGATAGCGCACGGCATCCCGCCGACAATCCAGTTCGGATGCGGATTCTTACCGCCAAACACCGTATGGATTTTGATGATCTCGCGCTGAAAATCGAGCGCTTCCAGATAGTGGGCAAAGCCCATCAGGTTGGCCTCTGGCGACAGCTTGTACTGCGGATGTCCCCAATAACCGTTGCGGAAAATCCCCAACTGACCGCCTTCGACAAATTTCTTCAGGCGATTTTGAACGTCAAAGAAGTAGCCTGGAGAAGACATCGGCCAGGCTGAAAGGCTTTGTGCCAGCTGCGATGTGGCGCGCGGGTCTGCTTTCAGGGCATTCAGCACGTCAATCCAGTCCATTCCGGCTAACTGGTAAAAGTGCACCAGATGGTCGTGGCACCACAGCGTCGCCAGCATAATATTGCGAATGATGTTGGCGTTGTCGGGCACCTTGATGCCAATAGCATCTTCAATGGCATAGACCGAGGCGAGCGCATGTACGCCGGTGCACACTCCGCAAATTCGTTCGACAAATGCCCAGGCATCGCGCGGGTCGCGCCCCTGTAGAATGATCTCCAGCCCGCGGAACATGGTGCCGCAGGAAACCGCGTTGGTGATGATGTTCTGCTCATTAATGTTCACTTCACAACGCATATGGCCTTCAATGCGCGTGATGGGGTCGACAACCAGGCGGCGACCGGCATTATTGACCGTATATCCCTGGGTTTGATACGAATTGCTCATGCCTGTTTATCCTTATGGTCTGGCGACTGTTGTCCGGCGTCTTTTAATTGCTGTTTGTGGCGGTTGTGTTGATTGACGGCGCTGGCGACCGCGTGGACGCCGACACCGGCCGCCACGACGCCAAGCGCGGTGAGGCCCACGGTATCGGCGGTTGAATGCGTTCCCATCTGTGGAATATCGACCACGCGGCTGTAGAACGAACCGCGATCCCAGAAGCCGTTCTCCGAACATCCCAGACAACCGTGCCCGGACTGGATGGGGAAGGAAACGCCGCCATTCCAGCGGGTGGTGGAGCAGGCGTTATAGGTGGTTGGCCCTTTGCAGCCCATTTTGTACAGGCAATAGCCTTGGCGGGCGGCGTCATCGTCCCAACTCTCAACGAATTCCCCGGCATCAAAGTGGGCGCGGCGGTAGCATTTGTCGTGGATACGCTGACCATAGAACATCAGCGGACGCCCAAGACGGTCGAGTTCAGGCAGCCTGTCAAACGTCACCAGGTAGGTAATGATGGCGCTCATGACATCCGGAATCGGCGGGCAGCCGGGCACTTTCACGATCGGCTTATCGGTGATCACCTTATCGATTGGTGTCGCCTGGGTGGGGTTAGGCCGGGCAGCCTGCACGCAGCCCCAGGAGGCGCAGGTTCCCCAGGCGATAATCGCGCTGGCACCTGCCGCGGCTCTTTTTAGCTTTTCAATAAAAGGACGCCCGCTGCTGATGCAAAACATCCCTTGCTCGCCCAGTGGAGGATTACCTTCGACTGCCAGAATATATCGGCCGTGGTAGCGGCTCAGAATGTCTTCAAATACCTCTTCGGCCTGCGTTCCGGCGGCGGCCATCAGCGTGTCGTCGTAATCGAGGGAAATCAGGGAGAGGATGACGTCTTTGGCAAGTGGGTGAGAGGAGCGGATAAATGATTCGGTGCAGCAGGTGCATTCCAGCCCGTGGATCCAGACTACCGGGATCCGGGGTTTGTTCTCCAGCGCCCATGCAATTCTGGGCGTCATTCCGGCTCCCAACCCCAGCGATGTAGCGGCGAGGCTACAATATTTGAGAAAACTGCGTCTGCTTACGCCTTTGCGACGCATCGCCTGATAAAAGGTCTCCTCGTTATTCGTATTCATAACACGCGTTTCTTCCCCCGTTGAGTTCTGGCGCATGCCGCCAGCGATATCTAAAAAAGCGTATCCGATCGGAAGGGAGAAACAATGCAAAGAGTGTGGTTATGTCCTATTGCGGTATTTTCGTACCTGTTATCTGTTTTTCGCTTTCCAGGAATAAAAAAACGCACAGGGGGGACCGCCCTGTGCGTCGGGTTTATCGCGGAAGAACTTAAACCCCAAGGCGATCGCGTAAGCTGTAATATGCTGCCCCCATGGCGGTAAACGGAATGCGCAGGCTGCGGCCTCCCGGGAACGGGTAGTGCGGCAGTTTGGCGAACGCGTCAAAGCGCTCGGCATCTCCGCGCAGCAGTTCGGAAATCAGCCGTCCTGCCAGGTGAGTACAGGTTACGCCGTGGCCGCTGTAGCCCTGCATATAGTAAATGTTGGTATCAAGACGGCCGAACTGCGGCATGCGAGACAGCGTTAACAGGAAATTACCGGTCCAGCGGTAATCAATTTTTACCCCCTGTAATTGCGGGAAGGTCTTCAGCAGTTTCGGCATCACCAGACGCTCAATATCATCCGGATCGCGCGCGCCGTAGACCACACCACCGCCGTACAGCAGGCGGTTATCGCCGGTCAGACGGTAGTAATCCAGCAGGTAGTTACAATCTTCCACACAGTAGTTTTTCGGGAGCAGCGAGCGCGCCATCTCCGCCGACAGCGGTTCGGTGGTTAATACCTGCGTGCCGCACGGCATGCTGCTTTTTGCCAGCGCAGGTTCGAGTTTGTCTCCGAGGTAGGCATTGCCCGCGACGATCACAAAGCGGGCCGTCACCTGACCTTTTTCAGTGCTGACCACCGCCGGACTGGTGTGCTGAATACGGGTGACTGGCGATTGTTCATAGACGCGCCCGCCGTTCAGACGAATAGCGTTAGCTTCGCCAATCGCCAGGTTCAACGGATGAATATGGCCACCGCTGTGGTCGAGCAGCGCGCCGACATAACGATCGCTGCTGACTTCGCGACGAATTTCACTGCTGTCTAACAGTTCAAGCTGCGTGTTGCCGTAGCGTTCCCAGTTCGACTTCTGCTCTTCCAGCGTTTCCATCTGTTTGTGGTTCAGCGCTACAAACAGCCCGCCGGGACGATAATCGCATTCGATCTGATAACGCTTGATGCGTTCGCGGATGATATTGCCGCCTTCAAACATCATTCCACCGAGCATTTTAGCGGCGTCCGGGCCATAGGTACGTTCGATAACGTCGATATCGCGACTGTAGGAGTTCACCAACTGACCGCCGTTACGTCCGCTGGCCCCGAAACCAATACGCGCGGATTCCAGTAGCACCACGTCGTAACCCATTTCCGCTAAATGCAGGGCGGAGGAGAGTCCGGTATAACCACCGCCCACGACGCAAACATCACAGCTAACCGATTCGCTAAGGGTTGGAAACGGTTCGTACTGATTGGCGCTTGCGGCGTAATAACTGCTGGTATGTTCAGTCATGATTAAGACTCCAGGGAGATCCAGATGGTTTTCAGTTCGCTAAATTTTTCCAGCGCATGCAGGGATTTATCGCGTCCGTTACCGCTTTGCTTATAACCGCCGAACGGCACGGTCATATCACCGTCGTTGTAGTTATTCACGAAGACTGAGCCGGCTTTCAGGCGACGGCTCATACGGTGGGCGCGCGACAAATCGCGGGTCCAGACCGCGGCGCCGAGGCCGTAGTCACTGTCGTTGGCTAACGCCAGGGCTTCGGCTTCACTGTTAAAACGGGTGACGACCAGTACCGGGCCGAAGATTTCATCACGGCTAACGTGGGCCTGCGGTGCGGTATCGACAAAAATCGTCGGGCCGATAGCGGCGGGATGTACGTGGCTGCGGCCATCCAGCGCCAGCGTGCCTTGCGCTTCTCCGTCGCGAATAAAACCGTGCACGGTGTCGGCATGCGCATTGTCGATAAGCGTGCCCATCGTGGTTTCCGGATCCAATGGGTTGCCAGGCTGCCAGTTTTTCGCCTGCTCTTTCAGCAGGGCGATGAACTCGTCAGCAATACTCTCTTCCAGCAGCAGGCGCGTTCCGGCGATACAAACCTGGCCCTGGTTATAGAAGATACCTGCCGCTGCATTAGCGGCGGCTTTCGGCAGATCCTGGCAGTCGGCAAACACGATGTTGGCACTTTTACCTCCGGCCTCCAGCCAGACGCGTTTCATGTTGCTGTCGCCCGCGTCCTTGAGCAGTTGCTTGCCGGTGCGGGTCGAGCCGGTAAAGGTGATCACATCAACATCCGGATGCTGTGATAACGCCTGACCCGCTTCGTGACCATACCCGCTAACAACGCTGAGAACGCCATCGGGCAAACCTGCTTTTTTAGCCAGCGCAGCCAGGCGAATGGCGGTCAGCGGTGATTTTTCGGAAGGCTTGAGGATCACGCTGTTACCCGCCGCCAGTGCCGGGCCGAGTTTCCAGCAGGCCAGAAGCAGAGGAAAGTTCCACGGTACAATGGCCGCAATCACGCCCACCGGTTCGCGCACAATCAGTGCCAGATCGTTCACCGAAGTGGTGGCAACTTCGCCATAGACTTTATCTATAGCTTCGGCATACCAGCGGATGGCGCGTGCCGCGCCGGGAATATCATCACGCAGGCTATGGCGAATCGGTTTACCGGTATCGAGCGTTTCCAGTAGCGCCAGCTCCTCGTGATGCTGCTCCATTAAATCGGCGAGTTTGTGCAGTACCGCTTTGCGCTCTGCGGGTGATGCTTGCGACCAGTCTCCGCGTTCAAAGACGGTACGGGCTGCGGTGACCGCGCGGTCCACATCCGCTTTTTTACCGCGGGCGACTTTAGCCAGAGGACGTTGTCCTGCCGGATCCAGCGTAATAAAGGTTTCGTTATCAGCGGCGGCACAATATTCGCCGTTAATAAATAAACGGGTCTCTGGTGAATAATGGCTGGCTTTCTCACGCCAATATTTAAGATTCTGAAAGTTCATAGCTACTCCTTTTATATCAATAAGATAAAGTTCGTTGCTGATCTTTTTCAGGCAAAATCAGGCTGCACGATGCCCCAGGGATGTACCCTGTTAATGCGCGTTATTTAAGAAGGCCTGAGAAACTCAGGCCGCTACTTATTAGAAAGTGGTGGGAGTGTGGGCACTGATGATGCGGCAGATCCCTGCCGAGGTGTTGCTGAAACTGTGTGGTATGCCAGTGTTAATGGCATAGCTTTGTCCTGCAACAAGAGGATACGTTTGACCGTTGATGGTCAGTATCACTTCACCTTCCAGTATTGTGCCAATCTCTTCACCCTGGTGTTTAATTCTCTCCCCGGTTGTCGTACCTGGCTGATAGGTTTCAAACATCATTGCCAGCGTACGATTCGGATTTCCGTTGTGTACCAGCTTCATGGATACTCCCTGACTCCCGATCTCAATCAAATCATCCTGATTGATAACCACCTGCGGTTCGTCAGGCTTTTCCGGTTCCGCGAAGAACTCGGAGAGCGACAGCCCATATACTTTCAATAGCTTTTGCAGCGTACTGATGGCAGGACTGACTTTATCCTGCTCTATGGTGCTGATGGCGCTATGCGTTAACCCAGACAGTTCGGCGGCACGACGCTGCGAAAGACCCAATTGCTGGCGGATCTCTGACAAACGTTTACCCGGCGCCAGGCCGTCATCGCTCATAATTGCATTTCCTTAACTGTAGTGGTCAGAGTCGCTGTTTTTCAGCGAGGTGGTTCTGACAAGCGGTGATAAAACCTTCAAGTAACAAACGCGACAGGGCGTATTCGCTACTGTTCCATTCCGGGTGCCACTGCACGCCGAGCGCGAAAGGATGGTCATGGACGCTGGCAGCTTCCACTAATCCATCCTGCGAGCGTGCTTCCACGCGCAGCTGCGGGCCAAGGGTTTTTGCGCCCTGACCATGCAAGGAGTTAACCCAAAACGTGCTGCAACCTGGTATTAACTGAGATAGCAATCCTCCCTGTTGAACCTGGACTTCATGAGATGGCGCATATTGCTGCTCCACCGGGAGTTCCGCATCTTCACGATGTTCCAGGAACTGTGAGTGATCGCACAGGCGACGATACAGAGTCCCGCCAGTGGCGACAACTAATTCCTGCAAGCCCCGGCAGATGGCGAAAATGGGAATGCGCCTTTCGAGCCCGGCGGTAATTAGCGCCATGCTCAGAAGATCACGCCCGGGATCGGCGTCAGACTCATCGCCATTTTCACCATAGAGGTGCGGCTGCACATTGCTTGGGCTTCCTGGCAGGAAGATACCGTCCAGTTTCGGTAACAGCGCGTTCAACAATTCGGGTTCCGCGAGCGCATGGGGAAGCGCTATCGGTAATCCACCGGCATTTAATACCGCATTCAGGTACTTTTCTTGCAGAGTCTGGGTCTGGTGACCCTTAAGCCTGTTCCTACACATCACTACACCAATAACTGGCTTGTCAAATATATTGCCCATGATCGACCTCACGTTTTGGAATAAATTATTGCCAAACGGTTCCTTGTTGTGCCATTCCGTTCATTATTTTCTCAATCTAGCAGCGGAATAACCTTCTAGCAAACTTAATTTAACATTTGACAAACAATTTGTTTGCATCCAGAGTCGAAGGGTGGACATTATATTTAACATTCAAATCACAGAACAGCTTACCAGGCCAACGGCGGTGAATCATGGAAACCAATATCGTAGAAGTTGAGAATTTTGTTCAGCATTCTGAAGAGAGACGAAGTAGCGCGTTTGCGCGCGAAGTTAAGCAGTATCTGGAACGCTATCCTAATACGCAGTATGTGGATGTGTTGTTAACCGACCTTAATGGCTGTTTTCGCGGTAAGCGCCTTCCCGTTGCGGGATTGCATAAGTTAGAGAAAGGCTGCTATTTCCCGGCATCCGTTTTCGCGATGGATATTCTGGGCAATGTGGTCGAAGAGGCGGGATTAGGCCAGGAGCTTGGCGAACCGGATCGGACCTGTGTACCCGTGGCAGGTACGTTAACCCCTTCGGCTGCCGATCCGGAATTTATTGCGCAGATGATGCTGACGATGCTGGATGAAGATGGCGCTCCCTTTGACGTTGAGCCGCGGAACGTTCTTAATCGACTCTGGCAGAAACTTCGCCAGCGCGGTTTGTTCCCCGTCGTAGCGGTAGAGCTGGAGTTCTATTTACTCGATCGTAAGCGCGATCCCGAAGGTTATTTGCAGCCGCCGTGCGCGCCGGGAACGGACGACAGAAATACCCAAAGTCAGGTTTACTCGGTTGATAACCTGAACCATTTTGCTGATGTGCTGAACGATATCGATGAACTGGCCCGTTTGCAGCTGATCCCGGCTGACGGCGCGGTGGCTGAAGCCTCCCCTGGGCAGTTTGAAATCAACCTCTACCATACCGACAACGTGCTCGACGCCTGCGACGACGCACTGGCGCTGAAACGTCTGGTACGGCTGGTGGCCGAGAAACATAAGATGCATGCCACGTTTATGGCAAAGCCTTATGAGGAGCATGCCGGTAGCGGGATGCATATCCACATCAGCGTCATGAACAATAAAGGCGAGAACGTGCTGGCCGATGCGAATGGCGATGATTCCACGTTACTTAAGCGTGCGCTTGCCGGGATGATTGATCTGATGCCCGCGTCAATGGCGCTGCTGGCGCCGAATGTAAACTCCTACCGCCGCTTCCAGCCGGGGATGTATGTTCCGACTCAGGCTTCCTGGGGGCATAACAACCGTACGGTGGCGCTGCGTATTCCCTGCGGCGACCGTGATAACCATCGGGTTGAATATCGCGTAGCGGGGGCTGATGCCAACCCGTATCTGGTGATGTCGACCATCCTGGCGGGGATCCTTCACGGTCTGGATAACGAGTTGCCATTGCAGGAAGAAGTAGAAGGCAACGGACTGGAGCAGGAAGGGTTACCGTTCCCGATTCGCCAGAGCGATGCGCTGTGGGAGTTCATGCAAAACGATCATCTGCGTGAGTTGCTCGGGGAGCGGTTTAGCCATGTGTATCACGCCTGTAAAAACGATGAACTTATCCAGTTTGAACGTCTGATAACCGACACTGAAATTGAGTGGATGCTGAAAAACGCCTGACCATTCGTTTTACAGGTCATTGAAAAAGAAGTCGCATCATGCGGGCTGAGCGGAGCCAGCCCGTAAAAATTGCAGGAATACCTGCCATTTCCCGGATGTCGCGTAATGGAGCGCGGGCGACAACGGGTCTTCAGATAACCGACAGAGTTTGTGACGAGGAAATGTGATGATGCCAATGTTTAAAAACCCGCCCCGCGTGAGCATCCATGGCTCCCGCAGTAATTACGGACCGCATCTGTGCCGTACAACATTGACGCCTTTCTTATGGCTTTCCTCCCCGACACGACCCAGGTCTGCTGTACCCACGTTTCGAACGCAGATCTGGACTCGTCGCGGGGAGGAAAGCTATGTCGACTAATTCTTCTGCGGATCTCTCTGCTCAGCCGGGCAAAGCACAGCTGCGTAAATCCCTCAAGCTGTGGCAGGTGGTGGTGATGGGGCTGGCCTATCTTACACCGATGACGGTGTTTGACACCTTTGGCATTGTTTCGGGTATCAGCAATGGCCATGTTCCGGCTTCCTACCTGCTGGCCCTGGCGGGCGTTTTGTTTACCGCCATCAGTTATGGAAAGCTGGTGCGCCAGTTTCCACAGGCCGGCTCGGCCTATACCTATGCACAAAAAGCGATCAACCCACATGTCGGGTTTATGGTTGGCTGGTCGTCACTGCTTGACTACCTTTTCCTGCCGATGATTAACGTACTATTGGCGAAAATTTACCTTTCCGCGCTGTTCCCGGGGGTTGCGCCTTGGATTTGGGTGGTAATGTTCGTCGCGATCCTCACCGCGGCCAATCTGAAAAGCGTTAATCTGGTAGCGAACTTCAATGCGCTGTTTGTACTGGTGCAGGTGGCGATCATCGTGGTGTTCATTTTCCTCGTGGTGCAGGGGCTGCACAAAGGGGAAGGGGTTGGGACCGTCTGGTCGCTGCAACCGTTTATCAGCCAGAATGCGCATTTGATCCCGATTATCACCGGGGCGACCATTGTCTGCTTCTCGTTTCTCGGCTTTGACGCGGTGACGACGCTCTCTGAAGAGACGCCGGATGCTGCGCGCACCATCCCGAAAGCTATTTTTCTTACCGCGCTGTACGGTGGGCTGATCTTCATTGCCGCCTCGTTCTTTATGCAACTGTTTTTCCCGGACATTAGCCGATTCAAAGACCCGGATGCGGCGCTGCCGGAGATTGCGCTGTACGTCGGCGGCAAGCTGTTCCAGTCTATTTTCCTGTGTACCACCTTTGTGAATACGCTGGCTTCAGGTCTGGCGTCGCATGCCAGCGTTTCGCGTCTGCTGTACGTGATGGGCCGCGATAACGTCTTCCCGGAGAAGTACTTTGGTTATGTCCATCCCAAATGGCGTACTCCCGCGTTGAACGTCATCATGGTTGGGATTGTGGCGCTGTCGGCCCTGTTTTTTGACCTGGTGACTGCCACGGCGTTGATTAACTTTGGTGCGCTGGTGGCCTTTACGTTTGTTAATCTCTCGGTGTTTAACCACTTCTGGCGTCGTGAAGGACGCAAGCATACCTGGCAGGAGAAGCTGCACTATCTGGTATTGCCAATGGTCGGTGCCGCCACGGTTGCCGTACTGTGGGTGAATCTTGAGGTGACATCGTTGACGCTGGGGCTGGTATGGGCCGGCGTCGGGCTGGTGTATCTTGCCTGGCTGACCGGACGTTTTCGCAAACCGCCGCCGCAGTTTGACGCCGCGAAAACTGAACGGGTATGGGAGTGATGGATATGGAATCTGCAGAGATCTGGTAATGACGATTAATATTTAGCAGGGGGCCAGATTTACACCATCGGATGTGAAAGTCGGCCGTAGCTTTCGGCTAGTCAAATGAAAAACGGTATGCCACGGTGGAGAGTCGTGGCATACCTGCTTAGCGGTGTTGTTTACTGAACCGCAAGTCGATTTTTTTCCCTGATGAGATTGATCATTTCCATTTGCTCGTGGTTTGCCCTTACTAACAAACCGTCCAGAACGGCATCGTTATATTGTTCACTCGAATAGGTTAATTCAAATAACCCCATCTTAATAATAATATCGCGAACTGCTTCATTTGGATCGTTAGCAAGTCTCAGTCGGATTTTCTGGTTGCTTCGTGGAGCAAGGAACCCACTAAACAGGCACCGAGCCAAATCGCTTCGAATCGTGACATCAGGATCATTTGCCAGTTGCTCTTGCACCAGAAGAGAGAGCGGATTCATACGATCTGATTCTTCAATCAACTTTCTTTTAACGCTGTTATCTATATCCTTTGCCAACAATATCTGGACCTCTGGCGTTAACCTTTTATTTTTCGCCAATGCGAGCCTTATTCTGAAATCGTTATCTTTTATCAACCGATGCTGCACTTCTTCACTCAGTGGCGAATTGAAAAGTCCTTCCGAACCTTTAGCCAGTGCTTCCCTAACACAAATGGCATCATCTTCTACCAGTATGAGTTGTGCCGACGGATGCAGTTTAGGATAAGAGGCCATTTTCTGGCGAATTGACAGATCGCTATCTCTGGCAAGAAGGGTTTGTGTTAGAGGATTCAGTGTAAAGAGATAGTTTTCCTCCTCTGGTATCAGGTGGGCACGTACTCTTTGGTCTCTATCGTTTGCCAATTTCACCTGAACTGCTTTTCCTGGGCTTTGTGAGGCCGCAACTGCGCAGCGTACTTCGACAGATTTATCGTTCGCCAGTTGCCATTCGATCTCGCGATCTGTCCACCAATCACGTAACAGGGCGATGCGAACCTTGTCTTCATCATCAAGGAGCAGTTCGTGGAGAATCTTAGTATTCGTATTTTGGTTGGCCGCCAGTTTCTGACGCACATTGGCCTCTTTGTGCGTAACCAACTCTTCTTGCCCATCCCGACTCAATGCCGGGTTACTGGCCAACGCTTCGAGTATCTCTACGCTGCAGTTCTCCAGATTCAGGATTTTATTCTGTAGGGTTTCCGATAGAGCGGAATTACCAGCCAGCGCTAGCGCGATTTTTGACACACTCTTCGTTGATGGTAAACCTGAGTTTGCCCTCATGCTGGCTAAAATCGACTGTACGTTTTCCATCGCCGTGGCCAGACTGTTTACCGCCAATTCTGTTTGATAGATGCGTTCCATTAACGGTTCGCCGATTTGTGGGTTGCCCGCTAGATTCTCATGTATCGAAGCTGAGCCCGTGTCGTAAAGCTGTGTATAGTACTCTTCATTGAGATGCTGATTTAGTGCAAGCGCCAGTTGTACTTCCTCTTCATCCTTTATTAATTTACCAATGATGGGAGCGGTAAGGGCATTGTTTCTGGCCAGTTGAGCACGGATTTCGCTATCATGCATTTCAGCGAGCTGCGCCATGATTGGCCCCGTCAGGTTGCGATTACCTGCTAACGCGTAATGCACTTCCTGGTTACCGTTATCCAGCAATTGCTGTTGAGTTAATGCACTTATAGTGGAGTTACTTGCCAGCTCTTTTTGAACATCGTAGATATCATTGGCTAGTCGCTGTTGTACTTCACTCGGTAGATTTTCAGTGTAAGCCAACGATTTTCGAACCTGATGGTTTTGGTCCATCGCGAGATGATGTATAGCTTTCTCTGGCAGCGAATTGCGCCAGTGTACCAGGCGTGCACGAACATCATCGTCGCTATCATCCATTAAGGTACAGATCGTGTCGTCCGCAATGTTAGTATTGCCAGCTAATGTCTCACGTACTTCTGTGCAACTGTCTTTGGTCAGTTGTTCCTGAACCTCAGGGTGAAGAGCGTAATTGCTGGCAAGGGCAATACGAATTTTTTCTGACGGATGCTGGCTCAAATTGTTTTGCAAAAGGGCGGTATCAAAGTGTTTGCTACCGGCGAGTTCTCTAAGAACTTCATCTGTGTCCTGGAGCAAAGAGTTTAATGCGGGATTGGACAGATTGGGGTGTTCGGCAAGCTTGCGACGAACCGAGACATGCGTATCCTGAGTCAGCCGTATCTGTGCGGTTGCAGTCAGGTTGGGGTTAGACGCTAATGACTCCCTAACTTCCGTACATTCATCTTTTGCTAACGCGAGTTGTACAGCTTCCGCGAGTAATCCTTCACGGCGGCGTTTAGCCAGTGTTTCACGCACGTCCTGATCGCTGTCCAGCGTCAGGATCTGTTGTACCGTTTCGCTAAGCCCATCAAGATCTGCTAGATCTTCACGCACGGTAAAATCGCGGTCCCTTGCCAGTATTTCCTGTACCTCAGGGTGAAGATTGCTATTGCGCGCCAGACGTCGACGAATAGAGACCCTGGAATCTTTCGCAAGTTGTAATTGCATTAATTTACTGAGATTTTTATTGGTAATAAGCATCTCGCAAACGTCTAATTCTGGATCACGCATTAAATGTTGAAGCAATGTACTATCTGTGCTGTTGCTGGCGAGCTGGAGTCTATGTTGAATAGTGAGCTGAAGCCGTTCGAATTGTGTTGCCATCAGATCATGCGGTGCATTTGCATGCATACAGGCCAGATGTAAAAGATCGATTTCAAACTCAGGCTGGTCATTAACAATGTTAATACGTTGGGTGAGTACCTGCTCAGGACAGTTCGGGTTACGATATACTGCTTTGCGTACGTTCAGGTCTGCATCTGCCGCCAGTTTTTCCAGTAAATCATCCGGACAATCTTCGCTATTAGCGACCTCTGCGCGGCGCAACGAGTTTGCACTATCCGCCATCTGAATCATCTGCGCTACGCTAAGACCATCGCTGGTGGAAGCTGGTTTGAGCTTGAGTTTCTCAAACAGCTCTTCGTATTGGGCAACCTGTTCACGCAGGGTCTCACGTAACGGAACTGTAAGCTGGATAGCTGCTTCCAGATCTTTCAGCTCCAACTGGCGGTTTTCAAGGAATGCTATTTCTCTAGCTTCGTTGATAGCATTCTGAATATCTGCACCTGCATAATCACGGCACTGTGTTACCAGCTTATTGCGTTCATTCTGGGTCAGTTCAAGCGACTCACCTTTCAGATGGATGTCCAGAATAGCTGCTCGCTCTACGCCGTTGGGGAATCCGACGTAAAACACCTCATCGAATCGCCCTTTACGCAGCAACTCTGGAGGGAGCACGGTAATATTGTTAGCAGTGGCAATGACAAATACCGCACCGGTTTTTTCTTGCATCCAGGTAAGAAAATAGCCGAAAAGTCGTGAGGAAACCTCCGAACCACTGCCACTGTTCATGCCGACAAAGGCTTTTTCCAGTTCGTCGATCCACAAAATACAGGGGCTAATTGATTCTGCCATTGTTAGCGCCCGACGCATATTATGTTCACTTTCTCCGACGTACTTACCCAATAATGAGCCGATATCAAGACGTAGGAGTGGCAACTGGAATAAACCGGAGGCTGCTTTGGCCGCAAGAGACTTCCCACAACCGGGCATACCGGCGATAAGTACACCTTTAGGCGCCTGTACGCGTGAATCGCGAGCTTCACTCAGGCGGCGGAAAATCTGGGCGCGGCGAGTGAGCCAGGTTTTAAGGTTCTCAAGACCGCCGATGTCAGTTGCATTTTCGATTACGTGCAGCATCTCAAGCACGCCGCTTTTTGCGATAATCTGCTCTTTCCCATGCTGGATAAGAGCCAACGCCTCGTCATTAATTTGTTCATGCTGTTGACGAACTAGTGCTAATACTGATCGGATCTCTTCCTGGTTCAATCCGCAACACGCAGTATGCAGGCGCTGATGCATATTTTCCGGGACAAACAGATCAAGCATCTGGCAAAAACTGCTGAGCTGCTGGTTAATTTCCTCACCCTGGGGCAGTGACAGGGGGAGCAAGGTGATTTGCGACTCGATTTGTACTGGGATGTGCAAAGTTTCTGAAACAAGTACGACAACAGTTTTGCTCCGGTGGTGGCGCTGAATGCGGTTGAGCAATTGCTTTAACCGTGCAACGGCGAGTGGCTGGTTTTCCAGTGCACTGCGGGCATCTTTAATGATGAAGAGTTTTCCGTCCAAATCGTCATCGAGCAGCGAAGGTAAACTTTCTGCAAGTTCGGTGGCCTGACTCTGCGTGTTCCGAGGCTGTTTGTTACGGAAATCAACCCAGCCATATCCAAGATTCCACTCTTTTGGATACAGTGTCAGTTCTGTACTTATTTCTTGTAATAGAGTATCAACTCGGCTTTCTTCGCCGGAGTGGATGTAAAGCCCTGGATATCCAGCGAGGATATGGGATTTAATCTTGGTCTTAAGTTCGAGCAGATTCATCCGTATTTACCAGAATGAGAAAAGGTTTGAGGCAAAGTTACTGATACCCCGGCTAAAGGACTTAATGGCACGACCCGCGTTTTCAGTAACACTGGCAATGACCTTGGCAGCTGTTTTGGCAACAACCTTGCCCGCGCTATAGACGATTTCACCAATTTGCCCACCCGCTATACCACCTGCGACACCGCCAACAAACCCTCCAACGGCGGTACCAACTGGACCTAATACGGTACCAATCGCTGCGCCCAACGTGGCCCCCTCCGTTGCACCAGCAATTGCCATTGTCGTGGTTATAGTGGTGTTACCGATGGCATCGAGCGCTTCCTCTCCAGTCAGTTCACCTTTGCCCAATTTATAAAGTACCTTTGCATTCTGTATGCCCACGCAGACGATATTGGTAATTAGGCCCGCAGGAGTACTGCGTAATGCTGCGCCAAGAAAGCCGTTCTT
Source organism: Citrobacter sp. Cpo221 (assembly GCF_030332345.1). NCBI lineage: Bacteria > Pseudomonadati > Pseudomonadota > Gammaproteobacteria > Enterobacterales > Enterobacteriaceae > Citrobacter > Citrobacter sp. Cpo221. The sequence continues at coordinate 17,985 of NZ_JAOWIA010000027.1, read as the reverse complement.
GACAGCGACTACGACCGCTCCGGAAATAGCAACCTGTATAGCTGTTTGCGTACCGGTACGCAGCGAGCTTTCGAAAAACTCGTTGAGGTCTTCATTGGTGGATGGATTTTCACGACCGTTCAGGCGATTCCAGGCACGCCTTGCAAGGATTCTGGCTCCCTGCATACCCACCGCAATACAGGCACCGAGCATAGCCTGTTTACCAATTTGCTTGGCAATATCAATACGATTAGTGTCATTCCAGTCGTACTGACGTGCTTCGGCATCTTGTTGAGCTTTTTTCTGTAATTCTTTTGCTTCCTCTTTAGAAAGTGGCTTAGAAGACACTCCGTCAGCTTCAATAACCTCTGTGCTGTTGGCCACATCTGCGCCTTGCCCCTCGGGAACTAGCGCTTGTTGATCGTTATAGTCGCCCCGATTGAGCTGTGTATTTGTAGCGTTTGAGTCAGCACCATATTTCGACTGATATTTGCAGACCACATTGCCGTTGCCGTCAACAATCTCAATATCAACGGAGTTTAGCTCCTGTGAACCAACAACCCGTGCACGATACGGACTGCCTTTGGTGGTTGCATCAATATTAAATGTATCGACGTGATGCTGTTCCGCAACAAGACCATCTAGATTGGGGTTTTGGTTGATATTCCCGGCCTGCGTGGTGATTGTTTTGCGCGCATTTTCGTTAGCGTCTACCAAGGCGCTATCGATAAGGCTGGCGTATTGGCCTACGTGTACCGAACCGGAAACTGCTGCATTTTTTTCTATCTCGCCAGCCAACCAGGAGGCACGGCTACGACCTTTATCCATATGCTGCTGTAATGAGTCGCGAGACTGGTTAAAGGCTTCCGTAGACCGTATTATCTGCCGACGAGTGTTTAGTAACTCTTCTTCGTTTTTCCAGATCTGTGGATATTTACGAAATTCATCATCCAACCATTGCCCTAATGGCTGATCGCCGCGAGCCTGGCAGGAGGTTACAAAAGAGCTAATAATGGATGCGGTCTGCTCTGGAGCATTAATCTCCTCTACAACTTGTAATTCTACCTGTGTGATGGGGGAAAATTCATCATCGTTAATGTTCTGTGCGAGATTATTATTTTGTTGTGCCATCATTTTTACCGTTAAATCTGCTGTGTGATATATCATCAAATGACTATGATAATTGACGCAAATGATATTAGCCGTAATGCTAAATGCAGACTAGCGCAGGGATCACTAATATTGATTATGAACTCTATGACTAAGGTAGCCAAAATCTTCAGGTTGCCACCCGATTTGAAGCTTCTTGGTTAGTTTCTCATCAGGAGTTAATTTCGGGGAAATACCGCGTTTTTAAGGCTAAACCAGCCTATCATGCAGGAAAGTCCTTCTCGCCGTTTTTTTTTGCACAATACAATATCTCCATATGGGGGAGTGTTAATCTCCATATGAATTTCAAAAAATCTCTGAAAAAAAACCTTATTTTTAGGAGGGGGGAGGCTCTACAACTCATGGCTGTATGGCAATATCTGTAGACTGATTGGTAGCAACTACATAATGTTATGACGTTAAATTGCATGGTGTTTTGCTTAATTAATATGCAGTTTTCGTTAAGGGAATAAAAAAACCGGCACGGGAGCCGGTAAGTGAATCAATGTAGGAATATCATTATTATTATAATTACTGAATTATAATTCAGCCAACTCAATAGGAACGGGTTTCCCTATATGGTATCCCTGTAACCAACCAATACCCATCGTAATTAGCATCTTTTCAATTTCCTCATTTTCAACAAACTCAGCGACTACTTCCATGTTTTTGAGTTTTGCTACTTCGCAGAAGGATCTGACAGCGCATCGACTAAATTCATCGGTCAGTATGTTACGGATGAAGGAACCATCAATTTTCAGAATATCTGCGCCTAACGTTCGTAGTCGTGAATAGCTTGATGCTCCTGTGCCAAAATCATCAATAGCAATTTTAGAACCGGCTTTACGTAGTGCTCTCAGAACATCAGTGACATTTGCGTTGTCAATGATATCTGACTCAATGACTTCAAAAATTATACGTTCAGGTGCTATTGAGTATTTTCTAAACAATGTGAAAACATTATCAAGAAAATCAATTTTATTAAGTGAGTCTGGTGTCAGATTAATGGAGAAATGACTGTTCGGGTCAGATTTCTGCCGTGACTGTATAAAACGAAATGTTTGCTCTATGACAGTGATATCCAGCGCAGGAAGTAATCCTGCCTCGCGAGCAACCGGGAGGATGGTATCTGGAAAGATTAACTTACCATCAACCATTTTTATCCGAATAAGTATCTCGTGATAACGTGTCAGTCCCGTGGTTGAAACGATCGGCTGAACAACCAGCATCGTTGATACTATGGGTTGAGCCATAAGCTCAAACGACTTTCTATCAATTGCTTTTTGCAACATATGGCGAATGACCGCCTGACTGACAATTTTATCACCTGGCACTTGCGGGCTGAGTAACAACGGTTGCCCCTGCATTAACGAGATGTAGCTTTGGGTATTAAGATGCTTAATTGCTTGTGATAAATTTTTAATCAGGTGTTTCTCGGTGGTATATGCCACACCACAAGATAGTCCTAATTGGTAGTCCTTCCAGATAAAGCGAAAAGAGTTTAGGTCCTTGTAGAGATCAGAAATGTCAGGGACAGCATTAAGGCGAAGAATTATTCCATGACCTGGTGCGTAATAAATATCACCTGTACCCTTAATCAATTTACGTACATATGCGCTTAGCGCTTTTACAAATTCAAAACGGAATTCTATTCCATGAGTTTGTTCCAGCGTATTCAACTCTGTACAACGGATGTAACACAAGCACCCTGTTGCGTGTTTACGGATGTCCATTTGCAGGGCCTGAAAGTTAGGCAGTCCAGTGTTAGGCTCTGATCTAAAAAGTTGTTTGAGGCGGCGGAGATATTTTCGGTTATGAACCACAAGTACACCGGTAACAACAATCGTAAGAGAAAAGACAAACACTATCGTGGAGGAAATCACGAGACTATGTAAATAATTATCATAGTTAGCAGGCGGAATATAGCTGTTTATATAATATCCCAACAGGATGAGCATTGTTACCCATACAGGGGATATCAAAGCATGGCCAATGCAGATCACTCCCCATAGCATTACTGGAAGTAACCACAGTAATGAATAGTCTGTAAATATAAGAATATCTTCTCTGATGACGATCAAAGCGGACATAATGCAGAGTAACAGCACCAGCCATAATACTTGATACAGAATAGGAGGGCCGGATTTTATCAGCGCCTTTACTTGTCTAATGTATAGAATGCACCATGCAGGATTTTGAACGCTTCTAAGCAACAGATAACAAAAAGGGATGCCAGTCAGGCAAGAGTTCATCAGCCACTGTAAGTTAATTAATGTTTGTAGTGTAAAAAGGTTTGCGATCGGTGCAGAGGCTGTGTTCGATTGGAACCAGTGATCAATTGAGATGAATAGTAAGGCGTTGCAACACACGAGCCAGACAATACGCTGGGTTGTAAGCTGGCTACGACCAAAGCTAACCGCGCCTCGTTTGCCTGTCGAGAAAAAGTAGAGTGTCTGGCTAATGAGAGCAGCCAGTAGCTGAGCCGTTAGTGTGAATACCGAAGATAAAGAGTAAGAGTAAAGCGCATACAAGAAAAAGGTAGCCAAAATTGGCAGTGCCTTTTGCCGGTATAAAACCAGCAGTGCAGAAATGAGAGGTAAAGTGAGATCGTAAAAATGCAGTGTTATACCCGCAACATCCTCTTGCTTACTGAGATGACCTGCGACCAGCTGTAATGCAAAAAACGCGATGCCGACACAAAAATAGTCTCTAAATGTATTAATGAAATTTATACTTTCCGTTTTTCTTAGCAATATCATCATTCGCAATTCTCAGTGAGTTATCACCGTTCTCGATTTAAGTCATCTACTTAAAACAGGTTAGACTAGAGGTTTGAAATGTGTATTTTTGGATGTTTTCGCTAATTGAAAACTATTCTAAAATATGTTATATGGATTTTTTAAATGTAACCCTCGATAATTTCACTGTGTTTCACAACGCAGGGGAGAACAATCTTTGTGGCTGTACTGATAATAAAAGTTGCGTCAGAAGTCATTATTTAAGACAGAATATACGATCGATAATAACGATCAATATAAATCTTTTGATAGATTTTATCGATAGGTTTAGCAGATCATAAATACCATGAAAGATCGATGAAAGCTATTAAAGTGTTATCTTTTAATGGTATTTATTTCATAAATGTTAATTAGGTGCTTTGTTTATTAAAATTTAACCTACGGAGGCATCTTTCTAAGGGAATCATTTTTTTATTGCCAGGAAAGTGAGTTTCCCCACCTTCCCACAACACACTCAATTATTAATCATTAACGAGGCTGCTGCTGTGTCGCGCAGTGAATACCGCCGCCACCGGCAGCGATACCGTCGATATTCAACTGAATAATTTCACGATCGGCAAACAGATCCTGCAAAATAGTATGGGTATTACGATCGGTGCGCTTATCGCCAAATTGCGGTGCAATGACGGCATCATTACACAGATAAAAATTGATATACCCCGCGGCGAAATCATCGCTCGCATAAGTCTGGCGGATGGTAGAAGGTCCTTCCAGCGTGACTACCTCCAACCGTCGGCCTTTGGCATCCGTGGCGGCCCGTAATATGTCCAGATGACGTCGGGTGATCGCGTAATCAAAGGATGACGGATCCTGCTCAAGACCCGCCACCACCGTACCCGGATGCGTGAATCGGGCGTAAAAATCTGTATGGCCGTCGGTAATATCCTTGCCGGCAATACCCGGCAACCAGATGATTTTCTCCAGACCTAGCAGTCGCTTAAGTTCTTCTTCGCATTCGGCTTTGCTGACGCTAGGATTACGGTTGGAGTTAAGCACGCAGCTCTCGGTAATAATCGCCGTGCCTTCACCATCTACCTCAATACCGCCACCTTCCAGTGTTAGCGCCGAGCGAATAAACTCGGCATGAATGTAATCAGTAACAAATTCAGCCACATCGGCATCTCGTTCGTGCTCTTGCTTATTGCCCCAGCCGTTGAAATTAAATCCCACTCCGCCGAGCGCGCCGCTGGCGCTTTTCACAAATACCGGCCCGGTGTCGCGGATCCATAGATCGTCTATTGGGTGCACCAGAAGATTGACCGACGGCCCGCACAGACGCGCGGCGAGTTCGCTGTCTTCTTCGCGTACTAACATATTCACGGGTTCAAATGCGGCGATGGTTTTGGCAACTAACGCTAGGTTTTCCTGCACCACCGGTAGCAGATGAGGCTCCCAGATCTCCGCACTGGCACCAAACGCCATCCAGGTTGCCGCATGCGGTGCGCCTTCATCAGGCATTTGCCAGCGGCGGTTCTCTGTCGCGCGGGCAAATTGGCTAAAGCTGAAGCCCGTCATACCAGCGAGTAGCATACTCGTTGAAGTCACCAGGCCTTGTCTGACGAATGAACGTCTTGTCATCATAGGATTAACCTTTGCGTATTTTTACCTGATATCAGGTGATTAAAATAATAATAGATAATAAATATTCTGCGTATTTTAAATATTGAATAATAAATAAAGTGAACTCGGGTAAATTTCACGCGAAATATAACATAAGAGATATACGTTGCAATCTCTTAGTTTTATATAATGAGTGAAACTGGCTACTATTAAAATTTCTCAACTATATATTTATATATAATTTATATTCATCAGCATGAACATATGTCACGCCGTTGGCTCTGAGGCCTCGTCTGACGGGCCTTGCCGTGGATTGTGATCTGGCCGATTGTTCTGTTGTATTTATTAATGCCATGAACCGTGTGGACTATAGTAAAGATGGCCGTTATTTTTCATCATTAATAACCGTGAGTGGGGGATGTGAATGAAGAAGATACTGATGCTGGTCGGAGATTATGTCGAAGATTATGAAACGATGGTGCCTTTTCAGGCTTTGCAAATGCTTGGGCATCGTGTGGATGCCGTCTGTCCGGATAAAAGTCAGGGTGACTACGTTCAAACCGCCATTCACGATTTTGATGGGGCGCAGACATACAGTGAAAAGCCGGGGCATCGTTTTACGTTAAATGCGAATTTTGCCGAGGCGCGGGCTGCGGATTACGACGCACTGTTGATCCCCGGCGGGCGTGCTCCGGAATATCTTCGACTGAATCCGGATGTCATTAAGCTGGTGCAAGATTTCAACACTGCCGGTAAACCTATCGCCGCAGTTTGTCATGGGCCCCAACTGTTAGCGGCGGCGGGGGTGTTAGAAAACCGGACCTGTAGCGCTTATCCGGCCTGTGCGCCCGAGGTTCGTCTGAGCGGTGGACATTATGCCGATATTGGCATTGATCAGGCCCACGTTGATGGCAATCTGGTGACGGCACCAGCATGGCCCGCGCATCCGCAATGGTTAGCTAAATTTGTTGAAGTATTAATGAAGTAAGCGATGATGCGATGAAAAAGTCGGTATAACCTGCCAGGCTATACCGACTGCATTTATTACCTCTGCATGAGTGCGAACACGCCCCACCCGATATATTCCCGGGTGAATGCAACGTGGCGGACTGGTGAACTTCTCAGTTGCTCTCTGACTTCGGCGGCAAACTCATCGTCCGGATTTGCCTCCAGCCACCGGCGCATTGTCAACCATTTTGCCGCCTCGTATCTGTCCCAACCTTCCTGGTCAGCCAGTACCATTTCCACCACGTCATAACCGAGCAGGTCGAAAGACGAAACGCGTTCTGGCAGAGAAAGAAAATCGGCTACTGAAGTCGCGCCGCAAGCCATAGCGATCTCCTCCGTTGCGGGCATCTGATGCCAGTACGGTTCGCCGATGAGCAGGATCCCGCCTGGTTTGAGACTTTGTTCCAGCTGTTTGATCGTTCCGGCAACGCCGCCGGCAATCCAGGTTGCACCAACGCAGGCGGCAATATCGAATTTTTCTTCGGCGATATAACCTGTTGCATCGGCATGAATAAAACGCACGTGCTCAGTGACGCCCAATTCACTTGCCCGCAGGGTGGCTTGCTCACTGAATAACTGGCTCATATCGATACCAACGCCGGAAATTCCATGATCGCGTGCCCAGGTGCACAACATCTCGCCCGAGCCGCTGCCGAGATCCAGGATGCGGGTTCCTGGGGGCATCCGTAAAACCTGACCTAACGTCGCATATTTTTGCGCGGTGAACGGATTATGAATGCGATGTGCGCTTTCGCTGATCGTAAAAATCTTCGGGATATCCATCTCTCTCTCTCCTTAGCGATTATCCAGTTGGGCGCGAACGTTGTTCAGCCCGGTGGTATTGATGCGGTAGGGCTGACCATTAACGGATTTGATCAGTTTTTTCGTTCTGAGTTTTTTGAATACGTCGAGCGTGCAGTCGCAGAGCAGTAACCCTTCGCGGCTATAGCATTCGACGGAAGTGACGCGACCAGATGCATCGCGGACGTGAGCAATACGGCCACCTTTGGCGAGAACGTGTAAGGTACGTTGTTCCTGACGGGATAAATTCATACTGGAAAACCTGTTTAATCATCATGTGCAAAACGTGCAAACACACAGCGGTGTCCGCATTCGATTTCGGCGCATTGATAACCAGTCCGGCCTGAAAAGGTCGGTAAGCTGATTATCTGATGATTACATTCTCCAGCATCAAAGCCTCGGGTTGAGTTGATAGGTATTTACCTGCTGAATCATACCAGTATGGGCAAGTAGGGGAATCGTCCTGTCGGGAAAATGTGATCTATGACGAAAAATTGCGTTTAGCTTATTTTATAATTTTTTAACTCTCGTTAGCTGAACGGTGTATGAATATATTAAATTTATTGAACATTCAGACATCGTCAGTAGTGGTATTGGCCGTAATGATGTGTTGTTAGTCCCAGTTGCGTAATACTATAGATTAGTGATGTTTAATTTTCCCCTATCCTAATTTTGTTTTATTTGATAAACATGTCTTTATTATAAAAAGGATTTTTAATGGTGTTTTCTTTTAATTTTTTTTAAGAATTTTCTTAACGTCATGAAGTGTGTATACTCAATCCAGCAAGAAGCTCTTCTGTTATCATCAAAACTATAAAAATGTCCTTAACACCCGTATTACCTCTGCCCTGAATCTCTTCTCAGGGGAGAGGTTTTTTTTTGCCTGTGTATAATTTTGATAATCGTCATAAATAGATAATTTAATATTATTGTTCTTGTTGTTTTGCATTAGTGATGACGAAAGATTTTGTTCTGTGAACCATACGGTAATGTTGAAATAGTATCGCTATGAATCTATTTCATGATGAATAGTGTGATTTCATCTTTATTTGTAGGGGTATTATATAGTTTTTCTTATAACTGTCTGTTTTTAAGCGTTATGTTAATTCTCGCTTTTGAAGTAATTGTGATTTTGTTCACGGATTTTATTGCGTTAAGTGGCTATTTGTAGAGAGGTGCAAACGGTTGCATGTTGCTGTTACAGCATTCGTTCATTAAAAAAATATAGCGATGGTATGTCTTGTGTCGGTGTCGGGGGCAAGAATCTAAATGATTTTTATTATCCCTTAGGCATACGAATGCCGTTTATGACTTCTGTTAGCTTAACACCATGGAAAATGTAGTAAAAACAGACAGGGAATATGATTTTATCAATCAAATGGAGTTTTTAATTACTGGTATAATTACTGGCCTTTTTTATCTTCCTTTATATAAATCGTTGTCGTAACACCCATAAAATCAGCGTTCTGGGATGAGCGCTGATTTTATTTTGTTCTCAGATTATTCAACCCACGCTGTATGCAGGTCTTCTCTTGCAGTACCTCGTAAATGATACATTAAAGGATCTCCTGGAATGGATATTGTTGAACGCTTTATTAACTACACGAAAATCAATACCACGACCTCAAGGGAAAATGGTGCTAATGGGATAATGCCTTCTTCACCTGGTCAAATGGAACTGGCAAAACTACTTGCAGTAGAACTTGAAGCATTAGGAATGGAAAACATTGAGGTCAGGGATACCGCTATTGTGACCGCGACCTTACCTGGAAATACCGATGACACGATCCCTGTCGTTTCCTTTTTTGGTCATCTGGATACCAGCGCGGAACAGACCGCGGACACAAATGCGCAACGTCTTCACTACAGCGGTGGGGATTTGTGTCTGAATCAAGAGCTGAATATTTATCTGCGTGAAAGTGAATTTCCGGAACTGAAAAATTATGTCGGCGATGACCTGCTGGTGACGGATGGTACCAGTCTGCTAGGGGCTGATGATAAAGCCGCCATCGCCGCGATTATGAATGCTCTGGAGTACCTTGTCGCGCATCCGGAGATTAAGCATGGGCCGGTGAAGGTCGGTTTTGTTCCTGATGAAGAGCAGGGATTACGGGGAGCAAAAGCGTTTGATGTTGCTGCGTTTGGCGCTGATTTTGGCTATACCCTGGACTGCTGCGGCATTGGAGAGTTTGTCTATGAGAACTGGAACGCGGGTGATGCGGAAATCATCTTTACCGGCCAGTCCGCGCACCCTATGTCGGCCAAAGGTAAGCTGAAGAACTCTCTGCTGATGGCGCATAAGTTTATTGCGATGCTGCCCGGAGGAGAGGCGCCTGAGTATACGGAAGGACGCGAAGGGTATTACTGGGTAAAACAGCTTCAGGGTAACAGCGCCCGTACGGTACTTAAGCTGGATATCCGGGATTTTACCGAAGAAGGGTATAAGGCGCGTATGGCATATATCCGCCAGCTTGCCGTCAGCACCTGCGCGCTGTGGGGAGAAAACAGCGTGGTCTGTCATTTAACCGATCGCTATGCCAATGTGTTCAATAGCTTGCAGGGCGATGCACACTACCCGATTGATATTGCGTTACGCGCGTATCAGAAGTGTGGCATTACCCCGCAACCTGTCGCCATGCGTGGTGGGTATGATGGCGCAGTGCTATCGCAGAAAGGACTGCCTTGCCCGAATATTTTTACCGGTGCTCATAACTTTCATTCAATTTATGAATATCTACCGGTGCGTTCACTGCGAGCCGCCAGCGATGTGGTGGTAGCGGTCATTGAGGAAACCTTTGCTGAGTTCGCGCAGAGGAGAGCTCAGTCATGATTCAGGTGTTAATTGCCCTACTGGTTATCGTGGTGGTCGCGCGTCTGATACTGAAAGGTTATCGCGCTGAACCCGTGCTGTTCATTGCGGGCCTGGTGTTGATGATTTGTACGGCGTTAACCGGATGGGGTTCTGTATTACCGAAGGGCGTCGCCAGTACGGGGATTTCATTTCTCGATCCTTTCGAGGTGATGCGCGATCTCTTTAGTACGCGTGCTGCCGATCTCGGCCTGATGATTATGGCGCTTATGGGATTTGCGCATTACATGGATCATATCGGGGCAAATGAAGCGGTTGTGCGGGTCGTGACGAAACCTTTGCGCGCGCTGCGTTCGCCCTATGTGCTTCTATTTTTCTCCTATCTGCTCGCCAGCCTCCTGCAGTTGGCTATTCCATCCGCTACCGGGCTTGCCGTATTGCTGATGGGGACGATGTTCCCCATTATGCTGGGGTTAGGGCTTTCTGCGGCCTCGGCTGCTGGGGTTATTGCCACCTCGCTTGGTGTGGCGTATACCCCGACGGCCATCGATGCTATCAGGGGATCTAAAGCGGTCAATATGGATGTGGTGGAATACGTTGTTTACCACCAGGGACCCGCAGCTCTGGCAACCGTGCTGGTCGTCGGCGTCTGCCATTTCTTCTGGCAGCGGCATTGCGACCGTAAAGCGGGGACGCTTCCACGGGAAATCGGTAGCGCTGAGGTGACTGATTCAGGAAAAGCCCCGGCTTTTTATGCGCTTCTCCCGATGCTTCCGATACTGATGGCGGTGGGATCATCGGAAATGTTCGTCAGTGGTATTAACTTGAATATTATCACCATTGTGCTCATTTCGATGGCTGTCTGCATGTTGATTGAGTGGCTGCGGGTGCGTGATTTAAAGTCAGTATGCGAAGGATTCAGCCATTTCCTTAAAGGCATGGGCACCGCCTTTACCGGGGTGGTTGGGCTACTGGTTGCGGCAGGTGTTTTTGCTCACGGGATTAAAGTTATTGGTGCCATTGATCAATTAATCCTGATGGCGGAGCACGTGGGATTACCTCCATTTGCTATGGCGGTGGTATTTGCGCTGGTGACACTGGCGGCAGCAATTATTATGGGATCGGGTAATGCGCCATTCCTTGCTTTCGTTGAGCTGATCCCGCAAATCGCGGCAAGTATGGGCGCTAACGCTGTTGCCATGATCCTGCCGATGCAGCAGGCATCACATATGGGGCGGGCAATTTCACCGGTTTCCGGCGTGGTGATTGCCGTTTCCAGTGGGGCGAAAATAACGCCATTTGATGTGGTTAAACGTACCGCCGTACCGTTGATTGTGGGCTTTGTAACGCATACCCTGATCATCGGTATTTTCTATTAACTTCGTCTGTAATAAGCAAACTTCCGGCTTGCTGAATGCCCGGTAGTTTGCTTTTTCTGTTTACAGATCTCATCACAGAAGGTGATATTGATTACTGGTGATTATTATTAACCTTTATCTTTATCGCATTATTCTTATTAGTCATTGTTGAGCTACCCCGGATTAATGATTAATAAGTATGATGTATTATATTTGCACGTTTATTACATAGGGATAAGTTAATCTGGATCATATTTTGGCGATTTTAGTTGTAGTAATTTTTTAATAGAGTAATACAAGAATGACGTGGAATAACAATGATGATTTATTTGGGCAGGTTTAAGTGGTAAGGGATTCTGGAAGAGTTAGTACGTTACGACATCATTATCAGGATGATCTTGAAGCCTTTACCTGGAGTGCGTTAGTCGCAATTGGTATTGCAATAAAGGATCATAAAATCTACTCTAAAATGTCAGAGCATCTATTCATTATGCATTGGCTGGCTATTGCCAAAAAAAGAAAAATCTTTTCGAAGAGCATTGTCAGTGAGCTTCAGTGGTTAATTGATGAGGGGAAGAAAAAAAGCCTCAATGCACAACTTAAATTTAAAATAGAATATTTGTACGCCACATCGAGTGGTGATGTGACAATGCAAAACGACTATTTTAAATTTACTCACACGATTGAAGTGTTGAGAAATAATGGATGGGAGAGCTTTCTGCTCACTCCGGAGAAGTGGCAAAGCCTTCATGAAAGTATTAAGGTCAGAAAAGGTGACTTTATTTTTATGGATGACACCCGGCTTCAGGAGTGCTTTGGCGTGCAGGGCGAGATAGTCAAACCTTTCTGTATTCGAGTGTACGGCGATACTGAGTTTGCAAAGTTAACGTTCATCAAACATAACCTGCCGGTTGAATTTGTGAAACATATTTCGAATGAGTTTTATTACTTCAATTTTCTTTCTGTTAAGTAATGCTTAACTGATATGGGGGACAAATTTCTGTTTGTTCAAAGAGTGTATTGATCTACCTGTGAAATTATCGGATATATACCACACGCAAAGGACAGCGAATGTTTACTCGAAAGTTAGTGATTACAACCGAATGGATAAGGTTGTCGGATACGCCAGACAATGTGTCCATTTCTTTTCGGGGCGTTCTTGAGATCGGTGAAAGCACGGTTGTGCCAGATGGCAACACACCTCTACTTCGCTTAGAAAATGAAATGGCACCTGTCGCCGTTGATGCATTGTCATGGGTGAGGGTGCCAGTTGAACGCCGGGAAAATGTTATCGTCTATATTTTCTGAATCCTGGTTTATAAATCCATTAATAATGTTAATGTCGATTTGTTCTTATTTTATTCCTCCCGGTGCAAGATGAGATGTCTGGCTGAACAATTCGTTGGGGATCACATCGCGGGTGAGAGCATTTGTAGCGCGTGTACATTATAAATAATGCCAAACACTGCCACCGCGAGCAGAAACAGGGAGGAGATAAAAACGCTGCGTCTGGCAAACCGCTCTGGCATCCAGCGTTTGAAAACTATGATGTAAAAAGACAGCACCGTAACATCAAAAATAACCCACACCAGCGTTAGCGTCAGAATGCTGGTGGTGAAATCTTGCGTAATGGCAATGAACTGGGGAAAAAACGCTACGAAAAACAAAATGTCCTTTGGGTTAGCGACCCCTGTCAGAAATCCATGGATAAGCCCGCTGTTATCGCGTTTTGGCGCACACAGTCCGGGGTTTGAGTCCCTGGCCCGCAGGCCGTTAATCGCCATCACACCGATATACAACGATCCCACAAGACCCAGTACGCCAAGCCATATCGCAGAGATTGAAACCACACCAGCTAACATCAGTGCAGCCAGAGCAATCAATACTAAAGAAGCGCCGTTAGTGCCAATCAGCGTGAGAAAGGCCCGGCGATAGCCGTGCTGCGACGCGGTGGTGGTAATCAGCGCCACGACAGGACCCGGAGTTAACAGCAGGGTTACTACGCTGAGGCTATAGGCAGCCAGTAAAGTGAAATTCATACCTGATTATCCTGATGATATTTTCCATCAGTATTCCGCCTGCGTGGCGCATTGAAAAACGAATAAAACTGCGCTCTACTGTGAGTAAAACTCAACATAGAAGCTGAGAATGACGCTACCTCCGTTGTATGCCCTGAGGGCTTTTGAAGCCGCAGCCCGTCTGGGATCGTTCAGTAAAGCCGCTATTCAACTTAACGTGACGCCGGGCGCGGTAAGCCGTCATATTCGCACGCTGGAGGCATGGTTTGGTTGTGAGCTATTTGTCCGCAGCGGCCCGCGTATCGAGATAACGCCTTCTGGCCAAGGGCTGGCGCAGCAGTTGACGGCTGGGTTTCAGAGTCTGGAACACGCGTGTCATGCCTTTCGCAGCAGCAGTCATGAGCTACGGCTGAAAGCGCCGTCTACGTTGACGATGCGTTGGCTTCTGGACGTGCTGCGTCATTTCCGTGAAGCGCATCCGACCCCGGTTGTCGAAATTTCCAGCGTCTGGATGGATACCGATTCGGTATCCTTCGGTCGTGAACCGTATGACTGTGCGATCCTGTTAGGGAATGGCCATTTTGGTGACGATACCGACAGCCGGTTGCTGTTTCAGGAGTGGCTTATCCCGGTGTGCTCAACCGCACTGCTGGTGCAGGCGCAGTGCGATCTTTCTGCCTGTGAACTGATTCATCCCTCAGCGGATCGCCGTGACTGGCGTCGGTGGCTGCAACGCACCGGGAAGTTTCCGGCGTTGAATCTTGCGCGAGGCAAAGTGTTCGACACCCTGGAGCAGGGCAGTCTTGCCGCGATGAGCGGTCATGGCGTGTCCGTTGCCGACCTGCTGTTAAGCCTGGCGGTCATTCAGGCAGGGATGTTGGCGTTACCGTTTAAAGATGCGGTAGCGACTGGCGAGGGCTATTACCTTGTCTGGCCAAAGACTTCAACACGGCTTAGAAATATTGAGCTGCTGTATCGCTGGTTAAAAGAGGCTGCGCCGTGTGTCTCATCGACAGATCTAAACTGGCTGGATTAATCTGTTTATTCTGCTAATTATCCATATTGATAATAGTTCTCATTATTATTGTCGTGATGCGCAGGTAATGGTAATGTTGCTTCAGTTATAAACCGTTAATCCCATTTCCTGTGCAGAAGACAGCATGAACAATACCACCGCCCTGAATGCCTCCGGACGCGTCGCTCGCACTTTCTCCGTCAGCGAGTTTATGGATTTTGGTGAGCGCTACGGGATCGATTACCGTTTTCCCCAGTTGGCACAAAGGCCGGATTTACCGTCTGGCAGCCCTGTTCTGCAAGGTGAAATTGAGGAGATGACTCTCCCATGTGGGATGTGCGTGACGCACTCCGACGTACAGGTATTGCAACCCTACGAAACCACCTCTCGTCACGACAGCCCTCTGTATATGCTGGTGGTACTGGAAGGCTGCGTGATCCTGACGCTTAACGGACAGGAGCACGTGGTGCGCTCCGGCATGGCGTTTAGCTCACGCCTGAGTGAGCACCAGACGATGCGTGCCCGTCATCATGCTGATTGTAAACTGCGGACATTATCGCTTGGTTTGTATCCCGACGGCGCGTGTCGCACGGGGTTGCTCGAATCGTTGATGCGTGAGTGGGAAAGATGCCAGACGCCAACGCTTATCTGGCAGGTGCCGGGGTTTTTACTCAGCGGACTGCAGTACGTGCAGCAGAGCACGATTAGCCATGTTTCTCGTCAGCTGATGCTGGAAGGGCTGATATTACAACTGTTCGGTCATGGCCTCAGCGTGTGTCAGGTCGAGAGCGGTAAACGTCTTGCGGCGAGCGGGGAGCAGCAGCGGCTGGAGGTCGTTCGCCGACTGCTGGAGCAGAGTCCCGAAAATGACTACACCCTTAATGACCTGGCCCAACGCGCAGCGATGAGTCCCAGTAGCCTACGCAGTAAGTTTCGCGCAGCCTATGGCTGTTCGGTATTCGACTACCTGCGCGATTGCCGTCTGGAACGTGCGCGCGGCTATCTACTGGAAGGATATAGCGTACAACAGGCGGCCTGGATGTCGGGTTATCAGCACGCCACCAACTTTTCTACCGCTTTTCGTCGCCGTTACGGCTTTTCGCCCGGCGATTTGCTCAAACTTTGCTAATCCATATTTGCGTTTTACGCACGTGATTTCCTGACAATTTGGCACTGCGCATAGGCAACCTGGCATTCGGCATAGCTATCTCCGTCAGCAAAAAGGTAATAATTCTCACTTACAATTAGACATGCCTTTGGAGATATTCATGTTCGCGAAGACTCGCTTGGCGCTGCTGGTGGGATGGGTGACCGGCAGTGTGGCTTTTCCTCTGCTGGCGCAGGAAACAACAAAAAACGATACGGTGGTTGTCACCTCGCAGATGCAGAGCGGGGCCACGAAGCTTGCCACGCCGGATATTGAAACGCCGCAGTCGGTATCGATCGTTACCCGTGAGCAGTTTGAAGAGCAGGGCGCAACCAGCGTGCGCCAGGCCGTCAGCTATACGCCGGGGGTGTACAGCAATCAGATTGGCGCCTCCAATCGCTTTGACTACATCGTGCTACGTGGCTTTTCTGACGGTAGCCTGGATAACGTCTATCTCGATGGTCTGAAGATGATGGGCGACACCAACTCACACAGCTCGCTGGTGGTCGATCCGTGGTTCCTCGAAGATATCGAAGTCGTACGTGGCCCGGCTTCCGTACTGTATGGTCGTTCCTCTCCGGGCGGTATTGTGGCGTTGACCTCACGTAAGCCGTCGTTTGATGCGGGCGGCGAAGTGAAGCTGTTTGCTAGCAACAATAACCAGCGCGGCGCGGCGTTTGACGTTACCGGGGCACTGGATGATAACGATCGCGTGGCGGCGCGACTGAGCGGGATGACGCGTTACGCGGACTCGCAGTTTGGTCCATTGAAGGAAGAGCGTTACGCACTGATGCCCAGCCTGACCTGGCGCATCACCGACCAGACGCGTCTGGATCTGATGGCCTATCTGCACCGTGACCCGGAAGGCGGTAGCCACTCCGGTCTGCCGTATGACGGCACCGTGGTTCCGCATTACGGGCAGAAAATCTCCAACACCTTTTACGAAGGCGAGGATGATTATGATAAATACGATCGCCGTGAAAACATGGTGGGCTACAACATTGAGCATATGTTTGATAGCGGTTGGTCGGTGCGGCAAAAGCTGCGCTATCTGCATACCGACGTTGAGCTGAACCAGGTGTATGCGGCGGGCTGGCTGAATGAAACCGAGCTTAATCGCGGCTACTCCGGCTCCGATGAAAAAATGTCGGCGATTACGCTGGATAACCAGCTCGACGGCAGCTTTGATACCTGGCAGATTAACCACCGTCTGCTGGTGGGGATCGACTATCAGGATCGCAGCAACAATACTACCGGTTACTACGGCGCTTTCCCGCCGATTGACGCCTTTAACCCGGTGTACGGCGCGAAGCCTGATTACATCGACATGTATGCGCGTGAGAAACACAAGCTGCGACAGACGGGTTACTATTTGCAGGATCAGATGTCATGGGATCGCTGGCGTTTTACGCTCGGTGGTCGCTACGATCAGGTCAGCGTTTCTAACATTGATAAGATCAACGATACTCGCAGCGATCTGGATAAAAACAACTTCAGCACCCGCGCCGCGTTGCTCTATTTATTCGATAACGGCTTTGCGCCGTACGTGAGTTATTCCACTGCCTTTACGCCAACCAGCTTTGCCGATGAGAACGGCAATCTGCTGGATCCGATGAAAGGCAAGCAGTGGGAAGCCGGGCTGAAATATGAGCCGGAAGGACTCAACAGCCAGTTCAGCGCATCGGTATTCCGTATCAATCAGACGAATATCGCCACCAAAGAAGAGCCGACCGATCCGTACCGCTCGATTGGGGAAATTGAATCTGAAGGGGTGGAGCTGGAGGCAATTAGCCAACTGACGGATAGCTTCCGTTTGCAGGCGGCGTATACCTATACCGACATTCGCTATAAGAAAAGCAGCCCGGAAGAGCAGGGCAAGCGCGCAGTGTACGCCCCGCGTAATCAGGCCAGTACCTGGCTGAGCTACGATGTGAAAAGCGGTCCGCTGGACGGTCTGACGTTGGGTTCAGGCGTGCGCTACGTTAACGGTATTACCAGCGATCGCCTGAATACTCACACCCTGCCGTCCTACACGCTGGTGGATATGGTGATTGGTTACGACTTAACGAATATCGGCATTAAAGGGTTGAGCGCGCAGTTGAACGTTAACAACCTGACCGACAAGCGCTACGTTGCGGCCTGTAACTCGCTCTCATACTGCTACTTCGGCGCCGAGCGCAGTATTGTCGGCAGCGTTTCGTGGAAATTCTGATGTTTTAACCGGATGCGGCGCTGGCGCCTTATCCGGCCTACGGCAGCGTGCAAATCGTAGGCCTGATAAGCGCAGCGCAACAGGCATAGTGGATTGCGGTTATTGTGTAAAACCGTTCTGCAGACAAATCT
>NZ_JAOWIA010000026.1:0-547 GCF_030332345.1 Citrobacter sp. Cpo221 | reverse complement strand
ATCTGCATCGGCATTAGAGTGATGCCCTCTGGCATCCGGAATGACACGCTGACACGTCGGGCATTATCAGGAGGGGAAAGTGTCTGATCTGTGTTATCTCCGCAACCGCAAAGTGGTGCGATAGTTAACATAATAACGATGGTTCTCTTAAAATAATTCAACGCTTTCCTCCGTTACAGCTGCGAATCGACAGCAATTTTTCATAGCTGGGATAAATATGCGGTATCTTTTCACTACTGCCATCGGGATAAATTGCCGTAAGTTTGCCTGGAGCATCTGGAGGTGTCAAAGTAACAACTTTATCGAAATGAATGACTGGCTCAATAAGAATGGTTTGAGTATCCCTAAGCCGAAAACGCCTTCGCCATTTTTCGGGGCCGGTATTTCCGCCAAATAATTTCAAACTCGTTGTGTTATCAATATGGTTTGCCACCATAGGGAAAAAATCAGTTTTTAAATCAAGATCACCACTGACCTCTTTTGCCCTCCCTGTCCCATACCCGTCACTGAGGCCATAATCTCCAAAATCAAAGATATAACTGGTCTC
>NZ_JAOWIA010000025.1:0-291 GCF_030332345.1 Citrobacter sp. Cpo221 | reverse complement strand
AGTGCTCACACAGATTGTCTGATGAAAAGTAAATAGCAAGGCGTCTTGCGATTGAGACTTCAGTGTCCCCTTCGTCTAGAGGCCCAGGACACCGCCCTTTCACGGCGGTAACAGGGGTTCGAATCCCCTAGGGGACGCCACTTGCTGGTATGTGTGAGTGAAAGTCGCCGACCGAAGTATCTCAAAACTGACTTCCGAGTCACGTTTGAGATATTTGCTCTTTAAAAATCTGGATCAAGCTGAAAATTGAAACGACACACTGTTTCATTTCTCCGTAATAAGAAATGAAAA
>NZ_JAOWIA010000024.1:0-221 GCF_030332345.1 Citrobacter sp. Cpo221 | reverse complement strand
TATCTTCGAGTGCCCACACAGATTGTCTGATAAATTGTTAAAGAGCAGTTGCGACGCGCTTTAGCGCTCTGTCGCGAGGTCCCGTATATTACGTTTTCCTCATTCAGAGTCAAGCATTTATTTTTGCTTTTCTCTACGAGATTCTCAGTGGAACCCCGCTGACCCGGCGGCTTGTAATCCGTTGTTCCGTGTCAGTGGAGGCGCATTATAGGGAGTTATTT
>NZ_JAOWIA010000023.1:0-311 GCF_030332345.1 Citrobacter sp. Cpo221 | reverse complement strand
AAATTTCTGGGATTAGATGGGATGAAATACACCGTGGCAGGGAAAGGCGGACTGATCCGTGAAGTTGTGCTGCCGTACCATCTTGCAGAGATGCTGGAGTTACGGCGGCATCCGGAACCAAAACAGGTCATGGACAGAGGTGTGTTCTACAAGAGTTACTATGACATCGGAGGCGGCCACAGCTGGAGCAGCGCATGGACCCGATGCGCAAAGAGTCAACTGGGCTGGTCGGAAGGAGCTCACGGGCTCAGACATACCTATGCCCAGACCAGAATGGTCACACTCCAGACAAAGCACCGGTTGAGCAGAGA
>NZ_JAOWIA010000022.1:0-495 GCF_030332345.1 Citrobacter sp. Cpo221 | reverse complement strand
TAGGGGAACCTGCGGTTGGATCACCTCCTTACCTTAAAGAACCGACCTTTGCAGTGCTCACACAGATTGTCTGATGAAAATTAGCAGTAAGAAAATCTCTGCAGGCTTGTAGCTCAGGTGGTTAGAGCGCACCCCTGATAAGGGTGAGGTCGGTGGTTCAAGTCCACTCAGGCCTACCAAATTCTTTCTGATGCCGCGTTGTGAAACGACTCGCATACTTCAGTATGCTTCACCGTTCCACGCCTTGTCTCAGCAAGAATTAAGGTGAATGAGATAACTACGATGGGGCTATAGCTCAGCTGGGAGAGCGCCTGCCTTGCACGCAGGAGGTCTGCGGTTCGATCCCGCATAGCTCCACCATCCTTACTGCAAAAACACAAGAAAACTTCAGAGTGTACCTGAAAAGGTTCACTGCGAAGTTTTGCTCTTTAAAAATCTGGATCAAGCTGAAAATTGAAACGACACACTGTTTCATTTCTCCGTAATAAGAAATGA
>NZ_JAOWIA010000021.1:0-3008 GCF_030332345.1 Citrobacter sp. Cpo221 | reverse complement strand
GGTGTGTTCGAGTCTCTCAAATTTTTGCAAACCGATGATGAATCGAAAGAAACATCTTCGGGTTGTGAGGTTAAGCGACTAAGCGTACACGGTGGATGCCCTGGCAGTCAGAGGCGATGAAGGACGTGCTAATCTGCGATAAGCGTCGGTAAGGTGATATGAACCGTTATAACCGGCGATTTCCGAATGGGGAAACCCAGTGTGATTCGTCACACTATCATTACGTGAATACATAGCGTAATGAAGCGAACCGGGGGAACTGAAACATCTAAGTACCCCGAGGAAAAGAAATCAACCGAGATTCCCCCAGTAGCGGCGAGCGAACGGGGAGCAGCCCAGAGTCTGAATCAGCATGTGTGTTAGTGGAAGCGTCTGGAAAGTCGCACGATACAGGGTGAAAGTCCCGTACACAAAAGTGCATGTGTTGTGAACTCGAAGAGTAGGGCGGGACACGTGGTATCCTGTCTGAATATGGGGGGACCATCCTCCAAGGCTAAATACTCCTGACTGACCGATAGTGAACCAGTACCGTGAGGGAAAGGCGAAAAGAACCCCGGCGAGGGGAGTGAAAAAGAACCTGAAACCGTGTACGTACAAGCAGTGGGAGCACCCTTTGGGGTGTGACTGCGTACCTTTTGTATAATGGGTCAGCGACTTATATTCTGTAGCAAGGTTAACCGAATAGGGGAGCCGAAGGGAAACCGAGTCTTAACTGGGCGTTAAGTTGCAGGGTATAGACCCGAAACCCGGTGATCTAGCCATGGGCAGGTTGAAGGTTGGGTAACACTAACTGGAGGACCGAACCGACTAATGTTGAAAAATTAGCGGATGACTTGTGGCTGGGGGTGAAAGGCCAATCAAACCGGGAGATAGCTGGTTCTCCCCGAAAGCTATTTAGGTAGCGCCTCGTGAACTCATCTTCGGGGGTAGAGCACTGTTTCGGCTAGGGGGTCATCCCGACTTACCAACCCGATGCAAACTGCGAATACCGAAGAATGTTATCACGGGAGACACACGGCGGGTGCTAACGTCCGTCGTGAAGAGGGAAACAACCCAGACCGCCAGCTAAGGTCCCAAAGTCATGGTTAAGTGGGAAACGATGTGGGAAGGCACAGACAGCCAGGATGTTGGCTTAGAAGCAGCCATCATTTAAAGAAAGCGTAATAGCTCACTGGTCGAGTCGGCCTGCGCGGAAGATGTAACGGGGCTAAACCATGCACCGAAGCTGCGGCAGCGACACTATGTGTTGTTGGGTAGGGGAGCGTTCTGTAAGCCGTTGAAGGTGTACTGTGAGGTATGCTGGAGGTATCAGAAGTGCGAATGCTGACATAAGTAACGATAATGCGGGTGAAAAACCCGCACGCCGGAAGACCAAGGGTTCCTGTCCAACGTTAATCGGGGCAGGGTGAGTCGACCCCTAAGGCGAGGCCGAAAGGCGTAGTCGATGGGAAACAGGTTAATATTCCTGTACTTGGTGTTACTGCGAAGGGGGGACGGAGAAGGCTATGTTAGCCGGGCGACGGTTGTCCCGGTTTAAGCATGTAGGCGGGAAGTTTAGGTAAATCCGGACTTCTTTTAACGCTGAGGTGTGATGACGAGGCACTACGGTGCTGAAGTAACAAATGCCCTGCTTCCAGGAAAAGCCTCTAAGCATCAGGTAACACGAAATCGTACCCCAAACCGACACAGGTGGTCAGGTAGAGAATACCAAGGCGCTTGAGAGAACTCGGGTGAAGGAACTAGGCAAAATGGTGCCGTAACTTCGGGAGAAGGCACGCTGATATGTAGGTGAAGTGGTTTACCCATGGAGCTGAAATCAGTCGAAGATACCAGCTGGCTGCAACTGTTTATTAAAAACACAGCACTGTGCAAACACGAAAGTGGACGTATACGGTGTGACGCCTGCCCGGTGCCGGAAGGTTAATTGATGGGGTTATCCGTAAGGAGAAGCTCTTGATCGAAGCCCCGGTAAACGGCGGCCGTAACTATAACGGTCCTAAGGTAGCGAAATTCCTTGTCGGGTAAGTTCCGACCTGCACGAATGGCGTAATGATGGCCAGGCTGTCTCCACCCGAGACTCAGTGAAATTGAACTCGCTGTGAAGATGCAGTGTACCCGCGGCAAGACGGAAAGACCCCGTGAACCTTTACTATAGCTTGACACTGAACACTGGTCCTTGATGTGTAGGATAGGTGGGAGGCTTTGAAGTGTGGACGCCAGTCTGCATGGAGCCATCCTTGAAATACCACCCTTTAATGGCTGGTGTTCTAACGTAGACCCGTGATCCGGGTTGCGGACAGTGTCTGGTGGGTAGTTTGACTGGGGCGGTCTCCTCCTAAAGAGTAACGGAGGAGCACGAAGGTTAGCTAATCCTGGTCGGACATCAGGAGGTTAGTGCAAAGGCATAAGCTAGCTTGACTGCGAGAGTGACGGCTCGAGCAGGTGCGAAAGCAGGTCTTAGTGATCCGGTGGTTCTGAATGGAAGGGCCATCGCTCAACGGATAAAAGGTACTCCGGGGATAACAGGCTGATACCGCCCAAGAGTTCATATCGACGGCGGTGTTTGGCACCTCGATGTCGGCTCATCACATCCTGGGGCTGAAGTAGGTCCCAAGGGTATGGCTGTTCGCCATTTAAAGTGGTACGCGAGCTGGGTTTAGAACGTCGTGAGACAGTTCGGTCCCTATCTGCCGTGGGCGCTGGAGAATTGAGGGGGGCTGCTCCTAGTACGAGAGGACCGGAGTGGACGCATCACTGGTGTTCGGGTTGTCATGCCAATGGCATTGCCCGGTAGCTAAATGCGGAAGAGATAAGTGCTGAAAGCATCTAAGCACGAAACTTGCCCCGAGATGAGTTCTCCCTGACTCCTTGAGAGTCCTGAAGGAACGTTGAAGACGACGACGTTGATAGGTCGGGTGTGTAAGTGTAGCGATACATTGAGCTAACCGATACTAATGAACCGTGAGGCTTAACCTTACAACGCCGAAGATGTTTTGGCGAAAGACAGA
>NZ_JAOWIA010000020.1:0-231 GCF_030332345.1 Citrobacter sp. Cpo221 | reverse complement strand
TCCGTGTCTCATCCAGCTGTCTCTCACCGTCCCGCTCCGGACTCGTCACCTGTCTCAACGCCCCATACACTCTGATTAACTCACTGGTATCAAGAAGACGACCTCCATCGACCTCTGAGCGGTAAGATACGCGGCCCCTGGACATATCCCGGTATAAGGAACTCCGTCCTTTTCCGGTCAGTTCCATTGCCTGTCTCACGCTTACCCACGCCATGTCTCACCTCTTTTTTT
>NZ_JAOWIA010000019.1:0-479 GCF_030332345.1 Citrobacter sp. Cpo221 | reverse complement strand
GCGACAGGGTTACGCTGTTTCCGTTACATAAACGGAGTCAACAGCATGAAAAAATTCGATGCTCAGGCCAT
Source organism: Citrobacter sp. Cpo221 (assembly GCF_030332345.1). Classification (NCBI taxonomy): domain Bacteria; kingdom Pseudomonadati; phylum Pseudomonadota; class Gammaproteobacteria; order Enterobacterales; family Enterobacteriaceae; genus Citrobacter; species Citrobacter sp. Cpo221. The sequence continues at coordinate 408 of NZ_JAOWIA010000019.1, read as the reverse complement.
TCTGAATGAGATGAATGCCAGAAAAGCCATCAGCCGGCGTCCCAGAAAAAGTAAACTGACACGGCATGCATCCCAGATCCTTGCCCTGCGCGCTCAGGGTGCCACCCTTGAGATGATTTGTATCTGGCTGCGCAAGAACCATCGCTGCCGCGTCCACCGCACGACAGTGTCCCGCTGGCTGGAGACACAACATGAGTAAATTTGCGTCTCCTGACAGACAGGCTGCATCAGTGATGAAAGCTCTTCAGGGACATACCCTCTCGTCCGTCCGTACTGTCGCTAACTATGAAGCCTGCCTTAGCCTGGTGGCAAAATACGTACAGGCGAACCGGCTGGGTAGTCTTCGGGATCTGACACCGGGTATGGCTCTGACCTGGCTTGAGAAGCGGAGTCTCAGCGTTTCCCAGA
>NZ_JAOWIA010000018.1:0-205 GCF_030332345.1 Citrobacter sp. Cpo221 | reverse complement strand
GAACAAGCAACAAAAAAACTACATGTACATGATGAGATTGAACCGGGAGCAGAGGTAATAACTGCCCGATAAACTCAATAGTTCGATCACGATGACCGGGTACCTGAATGCCCAAACAACAGGGACTGGCTGGAAAATGCAGCCTAAAGCCACCGTTTCCAGAGAAAAAAATGTAAAAAGGTACTTTATGAGCCGGTCTCCCCGC
>NZ_JAOWIA010000017.1:0-204 GCF_030332345.1 Citrobacter sp. Cpo221 | reverse complement strand
CGATGACGTTTAGAAAAGTAATTTTACTCCCGGTGTTCGGTCATAAGAAACAACAGCTGCAGGCCGGAGATCTTTCTGGAAGATCACTATAAATACGGCCTTCAGTCCTTACTTTGCTCAAAACAGATGTCCATGCGCCTGAGTGCATAGCCATGCATACCCCGTAAAATCATCCTGTGCGTTCGTGGCGGGTTTTCGTCAGGT
>NZ_JAOWIA010000001.1:0-202 GCF_030332345.1 Citrobacter sp. Cpo221 | reverse complement strand
GCTTGCGCCGCATCCGGCTACGGTTGTGCCTGATGGCACTGCGCTTATCAGCGCCTACGAAACTACAGACCAGGCATAAATCTTGTAGGCCGGATAAGGTGCTTGCGCCGCATCCGGCAACCGTTGTGCCTGATGGCGCTACGCTTATCAGGCCTACAAAACTACAGACCAGGCATAAATCTTGTACGCCGGATAAGGTGCT
>NZ_JAOWIA010000016.1:0-414 GCF_030332345.1 Citrobacter sp. Cpo221 | reverse complement strand
ATGCGGGCATCGCGTTCACATTTCAGGGAAGGGATAATCCAGGGAGCGTTGCTTGTTGTGGATGCGTCACTTACTGCCTGTGATGGCTCGCTGCTGATATGCGCAATCGATGGGGAATTCAGGATCAAGCGATATCGAACCCACCCTCATCCGCACCTGATTAATCTGGAGAGCGGGAGAAGGGAAGCGCTGCCAGCAGATGATGACGGTTACAGTTCTGCGCCCGCTATATTCGGGGTGATCACGTACATCATTAATGATGCCAGGAACGCGGAATTTGATGATTGCCCGGTGATGTAATCACATTGGCTGTATTAGTTCGGAGCCCTGATTTTTCACATTCCCTACGGCACGCGTCACGGCGTGCCATATAAAATTCTCAGCCGGTACGGAACCATCGGCCGCAATTTCCGC
>NZ_JAOWIA010000015.1:0-458 GCF_030332345.1 Citrobacter sp. Cpo221 | reverse complement strand
TTAGGTCATCATGTTTTGTGTCTTACACCAGACGCGATGCGCATTTACGAACATTTATCTGCATCTCAGTTCTGCAGGTTTTCACCTTAAATTTGAGACGGAGCCACAGCCTCCCGTAGGAAGCAACTCCTTAACCATTCAAGACCTTGCATCCTCCGTAGAGAGTGACTGATACGTGAAGGGTTCATCTACTGCCGGAATCTGAGATGGCGACAGAAAGATGTACTGCTGGTTAAGGCCTGATCATAACGTGATGGTACTCCAGTGCAATGTGCGTAAAAAAGGTGCGTGAAAGGCAAACAGAAAGAGTATTGCCGCTGGGTCACGCTTTTTATAAAGGCGTGACCCAGCGGCAATGCGGGAAAATTTATTCCGGAAATGTGAGGCTGAAGCATAAATGTGCGTAAAAAAGGTGCGCTAAAAGCCTGAAAGCCGGTCTCCCCGCTGGGATACAGCCG
>NZ_JAOWIA010000014.1:0-210 GCF_030332345.1 Citrobacter sp. Cpo221 | reverse complement strand
AACGCCTTATCCGGCCTACAAACTACATGCAGCCATAGGCCTGATAAGCACAGCGCCATCAGGCAGTTCCGCGCACCGTGTCGGATGCTGCCAACGCCTTATCCGGCCTACAAACTACACGCAGCCGTAGGCCTGATAAGCACAGCGCAACAGGCAGTTCCGCGCACCGTGCCGGATGCGGCTAACGCCTTATCCGGCCTACAAACTACA
>NZ_JAOWIA010000013.1:0-213 GCF_030332345.1 Citrobacter sp. Cpo221 | reverse complement strand
AAAACCACTGTGGCCATGACCCGCTCTGCAAAAATTAAATGCAGAAATCTGTGTTGTGAATGCCCATTCTGTCAGGCAGTCGCCTCAGGACAGAGTGACATAAACCCATGCTCACTTTCGCTCCGTCCCCACGGATGATGAAAACGAGTTTTTCTCAGGAACCCGAGCCTGACGAGGCCGTGTAGTACTGATACATAAAAATCCCAGCCTCCC
>NZ_JAOWIA010000012.1:0-18628 GCF_030332345.1 Citrobacter sp. Cpo221 | reverse complement strand
GTGCGCAGCAGCGGCCCTGGCGGAGTGGGGCTCGACGACTGGACCGCGCAGCGGGTCAGGAGCCGAAGGGGGCCATGTGTCCTGCCTGTTCGGTTACATCCCTCCATGAGCAGCTGCAGCGCGTCGCTGTGATCCGCACAACAACACGGCGCTTTGTATTTTGAATAAAGCAAATGTTAATGCTAACGTATGCATCCATTAGCATTTATTAAGGGACTAACTGATGAGAGATGCATCCACGACCGAACGAGCCCGATCCATTTTTTCCCGTAAATACACGTATACCAGAGAAGATCTGGCCTCTGATTACCAGGCTGAGCTTCTCAATTACAGCAATGAAAAATGGGAGTACCCCCAACGCGCTGCACGCCTTAGTGCTGCCGTAAAGCGCTACAAGTCCTTCAGAATGCTGTGTTTCATCTTTGAGATAGCCGATGAAACTGAACTTGATTTCACCCCCCTGATCGTAAAACGCCTGTGCAACCGTCTTTTCGGCAGATCCGGCAGCCAGGATATGATCGTGGATATCTTTGGACAAAAAGGTCGCCAGCACCGCAGTCGTGACAATTTGCCCTCAGTTATTGATGAAGTGGTTACCCGTTACCGCCTCGCAGCACATTCCTGCCAGTCTTCCATGCTGCATGACATTGAACAGGTCAAGAAGGACTACCAGGCCGGTATTAAAAAAGCCCGCCTGCAAACAGAATAACGCTTTCCTCTTTAATGCTAATGTACGCATCCATTAGCTTTACTTTATTTTTTAGTCCTACCGAAAAGGAAGAGAGCGACAAGCGCCGGAGGCGCTGCCGCCCTGCCCCGTTCCCCGGAGGGTAACTTTTCCTTTCGGGTTGTTCATGCGAGCGGTCGCCACCGGAAGGAAAAAGGGGCTACCGGCGAACCGGCAACCCCTTCATAAAGGCGCTTGTGGCTTGTCTAAACAATACCAGAATCCCTGAAAAGGCGGGGTTTCCCCCGCCTCCAGGTTGCTACTTACCGTTGGATTCGTAAGCCAGCACTGCAGCGACCTCCCTGTTTCCGTCCTTTAGCCGGAATTCGCATAAGCGATCCCGTGTAAGGCATGTGAATATTAAGAGCGTTAAACACACGATTAATACGCACCAGATAAGGGCGTTTCGCGGCAGTTTCATGGTTTACTCCTCCTTGCATTGAGCACGGTAAGAGGCCATACTGATGTGGTCTAGGCATACAGTGGGCCTCGTGGTTTGGTTAATGAAAATTAACTTTACTACGGGGCTTTCTTCTTTCTGCCACACAACATCCTTACTGCTAAAACATCATGAGGCAAAAAGCCTCAAGCGCCATCGCCATTATACCCCGGTGCCTGTTATCTGCCCAGGAATAACAGCCTGAAAACTGTATAAATCCTCACCTCTTTTCCGTGTCATTTTTCGACCGGCAGACCCGGCGCCTCCCTTATTTAAGCAGCCCGTTTTTCGCTAACGGCCGTCACTCCGGCGTTATACACCAGGCTAATCATGTTCTGTAACTGCTCCTGGTCATCCCGGGCCAGTCCTGCGTCCAGCCGGTACAGGATCTTCCCCATGGCGGCATGCCGGAACACGGTACCGCCTTGCTGCAAACTCCTGTCTGTCTTCCACACTGCATGACAATGAACTATTTAAGAAGGGCTATCAGGCCGGTAGCAAGATAGCCCGCAAGCAGACAGAATAATACTTAGGAATTCAATGCTATTGTACGCATCCATTAGCATTATTTTATATGATACTTGATTGCATGACCTGAAATGAAGAAAGTGGCAGGCACCGGAAGCACGGCCGACCTGCCCCATTCCCCGGAGGGGAACTTTTCCTTTCGGATTGTTCATGCGAGCGGTCATGACTGTAATGAAATAAGGGCTACCGGCGACCCCTTTATAAAAGAGCTTCAGGCATGTCACACCAATTCAGCTCCTGAAAAGGCAGAGTTTCGCCCTTCTCCAAATTACTACTTACTGAATTCGTAGGGAAGGACGGCAGCAACCCCCCGTTGTCCCTCCTTCAACCGGATCTCGCAGAACGATTTCCAGGTCAGGTTTGTGAATATCAATTGTATGAGTCACATTATCAGGACGCACCAAATAACGGTAATTCGCGTCTGTTTCATACCCTTCTTCAAGGGTACGTTTACGCTTGAGCATAGGACTCTCCAAGTGTGAGAATCCAACTTAATGGGTGCAATACAGTACTCTGAACGTTACATATCACCTATCTTATGCGCGATCTCGCGAAGCTGCTGAGCTAACACCTGCAGGTTTTTCCCCTTTTCCCCTTTGGGCCCGGTGGACTGACGCATCACCAATCGGGCGGGCAAAATCGACGACATGCGTAGGGCATTGTCTTCACCGCTGTTAAGAATACGGCGCACCGCCTCTTTGCCTTGCAGATCCAGATCGAGCGACACCGTGGTTAGCGCCGGGTAGAAAAACGAGCTTTCATAAGTGTCATCATAGCCAATTACCGACTTCTCGCCGGGGATAGAAATTTGATGCTGATGGAACGCGCTCAGTACGCCAAGTGCCATCTGGTCATTAGCTACCAGCACGGCAGAAAATTGAGCTGTTTCACGCAACATCTGCAGAGCACCGGCGTACCCGCTTTGCGCATCCCAGTTACCGCGAATGACTGAAGCTGGTTCCAGTCCATATCCCTTCAAGGTTTCGATCCAGCTTTTAAGCCTCAGCTGTGCCGACACGGAAGACTCAGGGCCCGCCAGCAGAGCAATATCCCGGTGTCCCAATTTGTAAAGATAATTGACGCTGGCGCGGGTGCCGTCCGCCGGGTTAAACGAAACGTTAAACACAGCACTATATGGGTCTACATCTAAGAACAGGCAGACAATATCATCGTTGTCTGTAGCGATTTTCTGCGCCAGTTCGGCCTCCAGCGGCACGTTAATGATCACTTTGCTGACCAGTTGTGATTTCAGTTCGTTGATGGAATCCTGAATACTATGATTGACGTTCTCATCAATCATTGAGATTAGCACCTGATATCCTTCCAGATTCGCGTAGCGTTTTACCGCCGCGGCAACCTGAGAGGGGGCGTGCAGGGCGAGCGAAATTGTCACCAGCCCCACGGTATGGCTCTGCTTTCCGACCAGTTGCTGAGCCAGCCGGTTTGGAACATACCGCAATAACTCTATGGATTTCTCCACCTTGTGGCGTGTGGCTTCGGATACATTGGCAGATTTATTCAGTACCCTGGACACGGTCTGATAGGAGACGCCCGCATGGCGTGCCACATCCTCTAACGTCGCGCTTTTCGACTTCATGGTCCGGTTCCTTATGTTGTTATGCGCTGATTGTAACAGGGGCGATGTAAAAAAACGCACACTGCGACCTTATCATGCGCTTAACACCGCAAAAAAGTATTACGATCACAATAGAAAACTTCGTGGCGCATATCATTAATCGTAACAAAATTGTCTATTTTATTTGTACTTAATCACACATTCACGATCATGCAATTGCCAGCCAACAGGTTTAGGCATTTTATTACCCCATATTTGTGAACGTATTACAAAACAATAAGAGGGTAACAATGAACACGACGATCCGCTCTGTATCTGTTGCGTTGGCTGCCGCGTTGGCGTCTCCTTCGCTGTTTGCAGCGTCTTCAGTACCGATTGATTTTCATGGATATCTTCGCTCCGGCGTGGGCGTCTCACGGGATGGAGGGATGGAGGAGTGGCAAAAAAATAAAATTGGCCGCTTGGGCAACGAAGCCGATACCTACGGCGAGCTCGAGCTGGGCTCCGAGGTGTACAAAAAGAACGACGTTAGCTTCTACCTCGACAGCATGGTGAGCATGGTCTCTGACGGTTCAAACGATAACGAAACCACGTTAGATGACGACGCTCAGTTTGGTCTGCGCCAGCTAAACCTGCAGATCAAAGGCCTGATCCCTGGCGATCCGAATGCGGTGATTTGGGGCGGGAAGCGTTACTACCAGCGCCATGACCTGCACATCATCGACACCAAATACTGGAACATTTCCGGCTCTGGTGCCGGTATTGAGAACTATACGCTCGGCCCGGGCGCCGTCTCCGTGGCCTGGATCCGAGGCGATGCCAACGATGTAGACTACCGCGTAGATGGCGATAGTGACGTGAATATCAACTATATCGACCTTCGCTATGCAGGCTGGAAACCGTGGGCGGGCGCATGGACAGAAGTGGGTATTGATTACGCCATGCCAAACCCCACCAATAAGCAGAAAGATTACGGCGGGCTGTATGAGGCCGACAACGGCGTGATGGTCACCGGCGAGATCAGCCAAGATATGTTTGGCGGCTATAACAAGCTGGTCCTGCAGTACGCTAACAAAGGTCTGGCACAGAACATGGTGTCACAGGGTGGCGGCTGGTATGACATGTGGAACTACGTGAACGATGCCACAGGCTACCGCGTGATCAATACCGGCCTGATTCCCATCACCGACAAGTTTTCCTTCAACCACGTGTTGACTTGGGGCTCTGCCGATGACACCACGCAGTACACCGACAAATCGCGACTCGTCTCGCTGGTCGGCCGCGCCCAGTATCAATTTACGGAATATGTTCGCCTGATTGGCGAAGTGGGCGGCTTCTACCAGGAAGATACCTATACCGACGGGTCGAAATACAAGCAGAGCGGCGAGAAGTACACCATTGCTCTGGGCCTGGCGGATGGCCCTGACTTTATGTCGCGTCCTGAGCTGCGCGTGTTTGCTTCTTACCTGAATGATTCTGAAAAAGGGCAATCCTTCGAAGATGGTACCGCCAATAACACTTGGAACTTTGGCGTGCAGGTCGAAGCCTGGTGGTAAGCTTTAGTTTTTAATATGCGTTAATCATTATTGTATCTCCAGCTATTTGCAGCATATATCTCTGCTCAGGGATAGCCATTATTTTGGCTATCCTTTTTTTATGCTTAATGATTAAAATGCTTTTCTAATAGCTGACGCAAGGTATCAGACTGCCTGCCAAATATCGCATGAACCTGCTGACCGATTATAATTACCCCTAGCGCCCCATCCTCCTGTAACGCCTGTGAATTAACCTTATTTAAATCTTTTACCGTGACGCGCAGACGGGTAATACAGGCTTCTACGTGCTCGATATTATCGTCCCCACCAAACGCGGGTATTAAACGCTGAGTAATATGACTGTCCATAATACGCCTCTCTGTTATGCAGATAAAAAAAACGCCTGCTCCAGGAGCAGGCTTTTTGCCATTTTACCGGGTGACGCTGCGCTTACGCTTTACGCTTGAGCACCCGACAGTCCCACGCCAGCAGCACGGTATCGCCCTCAGCGGCGGCATCCGTCATGCAGTCGGTATACCCCTGCGGCAGTGTGATAATCTGCTGCTGTGCGGTAAAGTTCTGCACAAACACCCAGGTGGTTTTACCGTCCGTGCGCGCTGCTGCAACAACACCCGGCGGGAAATCGCCTTCGATTGCCCGCGGAAGCGCCAGCTCGTCAATAATCCCGGCGAAGAAATCACGCTGGAAGGGCAGATCGTTGCGAGACGCTACGTGCCACGCTTTACCTTGTCCAAAGCGGTTCACCGTGACGGCGGGCCGACCAGCGTAAAAGTCGTCACGGTAGGTCGCCAGCACCTGAGCGGACTCGGCGTGGATCAGCTCGCACAGGTGACGAACCTGATACGGACCCTGCAGCCCTGACGCATTGCCCGCCAGCCCCTGGATCAGGTTACGTTCGCCGTCGTCCAGGCAGTCAATCTCCTCCGCCCATACTCCCACCAGCTTACGCAGCGGGCCCGGGAAACCGCCCAGATGGCAGAGGTCAGTTTCATTCACCACCCCGCTCCAGTAGGTTGTCACCAGATGCCCGCCCGCGGCCACAAAGGCTTCGGCACGTTCGGCAAAACCTTCGCGCACCATGTAGAGCATCGGCGCAATGACCAGCGCGTACTGGCTAAGATCGCCGTCGGCGTCAATGATATCCACCGCGATGCCCCGCTCCCAGAACGGACGATAGTGCTCGTTAACGGTTTTTTCGTACTCCATTCCCTTGTTGCGCGGCCCTTCGGCATCGTCCAGTGCCCAGCGGTTTTGCTGGTCGAAGATGATCGCCACGCGGGCTTCGGTGCGGCAGCCCGCGACATCCGGCAAACGCGCCAGCATCTCACCGAGACGCGTCACTTCGCGTCCGACGCGGGTATTAAGGTGCCCCACGTGATCGATAATCGCCCCGTGGAATTTCTCCACCGACCCGCGACTCTTGCGCCACTGGAAGTACTGCACCGCGTCCGCCCCGTGCGCCACCGCCTGCATCGAGGAGAGAATATGCATCCCCGGTTTTTTCAGCTTGCTGGTCGGCTGCCAGTTAGTGGTGCTCGGCGTGGACTCCATCAGTACAAAGGGTTTGCCGCCCTTCAGGCTGCGCATCATGTCGTGATACATGGCGGTATAGCAGGCAAGTTGCGTTTCGTCTTTCTCCTTATGCCACATCGGGTAGCTGTCCCAGGAGATAAAGTCGATCGCTTCGGCAAGCTGCCAGTAGTCGTAATCATAGAAATACTCCATGAAGTTGGTCGTCACCGGCAGTTCCGCATTTGCGACTTTCAGCGGGGCCACTTCATGCCGGCAGAAATCAGTAACCTGTGCAGTATTAAAGCGTCGCCAGTCCAAGTTCAGGCCGTGGATCGACACTTCACCCTGCGGTGACGGAGATTCAATCTGCGACCAATCTGTGTAGGTGTGACTCCAGAAGGTGCTCCACCATGCATGGTTCAGGGCATCTAGGGTTTTATAGCGCGCTTTCAGCCAGTCGCGGAAACGTTCCTGACACAGGTTACAGTGGCATTCCCCGCCGTACTCATTCGAAATATGCCAGCCCAGCACCGCCGGATGATGCGCATAACGCTCCGCCAGCATGCGGTTGATTTTTAATGTTTTCTCGTGGTAAACCGGAGACGACATGCAGTGATTATGACGCCCTCCATGCAGCGCTGACACGCGGTTGCGCCCCACGCGAAGCACTTCAGGGTATTTTTGCGACATCCATGCCGGGCGCGCACCACTTGGTGTAGCGAGAAATATATGGATCCCCGCCGCAAAGAGTTTTTCAATAATGCTGTCCAGCCAGGCGAAATCATATTCCCCTTCGCGTGGTTCAAGTTTGGCCCAGCTAAATATACCGACCGACATGACATTACATTTCGCCTGTTTCATCATGACGATATCATTTTCAATAATACCGGGGTAATTCTCCCATTGCTCCGGGTTATAGTCGGCACCATGCAATAACGCAGCGACCTTTGGGCTTAAAGGTGCAAATTTATTCATCATAAAAATCCTAAATGAAGATTAAAAACTATTTAAATACCGTTATTGACGGCAGCACTTTTCCTTTACAATCAAATAACGCCTGATTCTCGCGGGCATTCCCCTCTTTCCATTCATCATGGATATATTTCATTCCGGTTTTGGTCGCCCAAGTGGTACCCGGAACGGCAATCCAGGTAGGTTCCCAATAGAAGATGCCTTTACCGCGATGGTCAGGCACGTCGATAACGGACTGCATTAAATCGTGAATATAATCGTACTGGCCCTGAACGGTACCCGGATAGCCGCCTTCCTTCTCTTCTTTGGCCTGGAAACTATTTTCCGCGTTATCGCAATTCTCCAGCGTATAGCCATAGGCCGCTTCCACCACGATCACGTCTTTGTTATAGCGCTTGCTGATGTCATCCATATTGGCCTTAAGCGCACTAAGCGGGCCGTTCCAGTAGGTGTACATCGAAAGACCGATGATATCGAACGGGACGTCGCGTTTGGCGATTTCATCGAACCACCAGCGGAAGGTATCATTTTTGGTACCTTCCGCCAGGTGCAGCATGATTTTCACCTGTTCGCCGCTGGTCAGGTTCTCTTTCATCCCGCCAATCGCGGCATTGAGTAGCCCGGCTAAGCGATCAAACTCGCCGCCGCCCTGCCCCCAGCTTTTCCCTTCTGGCCAAAGCATGCCGCCGTTGATCTCGTTACCGATCTGCACCATGTCCGGCACCACGCCCTCTTTCTTAAAGTGGGCAATGGTGTCGCGAGTGTAGTCATGGATCGCCGTTTTGAGCTGCGTATAATCCATTTTCTCCCAGGCTTTCGGTTTGAATTGTTTACCCGGATCGGTCCAGAAATCGCTGTAATGGAAATCGAGCAGCAGCTTCATGCCCTGAGCTTTCACGCGCTTCGCCAGCGAAATCGTGTTTTCCAGGTCGTTATTGCCGCCGCCGTAGGTCTTACCTTCGGCATCCTGCGGATCAACCCACAAACGCAGGCGCACATAGTTCACGCCGTTCTCTTTCAGGATTTCAATCGCATCCTGCTGCTGACCGTTCTGGTTATAAAACTTAGCGCCATGTTGTTCTACCTCCAGCAGGGTCGAAATATCCGCCCCCTTAATAAAATCCGCAGGCATGGCGTTGAACGGACGCGTTTTCACCGCGTCCGCAGCAAAAGCACTTGCGGTAAGGCCACATGATAGGCAAACAGCAAGCAAAGCGGGTTTGAGTCTTTTCATGATTATCCTTTGGTACTCCCAGAGGTAAGACCGGAGACGAAGTATTTTTGCAACGCTAGGTAGAGGATCGCTACCGGCACGGCAATCAGCACCGCGCCTGCCGCATAGGTGGTGTAACTGGCACCCATTTTTTGTGCAACCAAGTTATAAAGCCCGATGGGTAAGGTGTATTTGTCCGGGGTGCGCAAAATAGTGCTGGAAAGGATGAAATCACCCAGTGGCCCGGTGAAAGAAAACAGCGCGACCACGGCCACAATCGGTTTGGAAAGCGGCATAATGATCTCGATGAAGATACGGAAGTTGCTGGCACCATCCATGCGCGCGGATTCATCCAGATCTTTTGGAATGGCGTCGAGATAGCCTTTCATCAGATAGGTATTCATCGGGATCATGCCGCCGACGTAGATCAGGACCAGCGCCAGATGGCTATTGATTAACCCCAGAAGCTGCGACAGTACGAAGATGGCAATCAGCGCCGAGAACTGCGGGATCATCTGCAGCAGCAGGAACAGCATCAGGCCGTTCTGACGCCCCTTAAAGCGAAAGCGCGAAAAGGCATAGGCGGTGAAGCTGACGCTGATTAAGGTTAGCACCATGGTCAGAAAGCTGATTTTCATCGAGTTCCAGTACCAGGTCATGTAGTTCACTTGGCCATTGAACAGATCGGCGTAATGCTGGACCGAAAAATTCTCCGGAATAATCGACGAGCTGAGCAGACTGTTACCGGCATTGAATGACGCCCCGACCGTCCACACCAGCGGGTAAATGATTATTGTCGACACCAGCACGATAACCAGCCATGAGAGCGAGAGGCGTACCCACTTCTCACGTTTAATACTTTGTGATTGAGCCATTTTTACGTCCCTTACGCCATATCGTCATTTTTGAAAGATTTGGTGGCGCGGAACTGCCACAGCGCCAGGCCGACGACAAAAATCGACAGCAGGATAGTGATGGTTGCCGCTATCGCGTATTGCGAAGAGGACATCGTGAGTTTGTAGATCCACGACACCAGAATGTCGGTCCCGCCCGCATTTGACCCGACAACCGCCGGCCCGCCGTTGTTAAACAGATAGATAATGTTGAAGTTATTGAAATTAAAGGTGTACTGGGTGATCAGAATCGGCGCAATCGAGTACAGCACCAGTGGCAGTGTAATGGTCCGCAGCTTGGTCGCGCTACTGGCACCGTCCATGGTAGCTGCTTCATACAGATCCTCCGGAATCGCCTGCAGCACGCCGGTCGTCATGGCGAACACAAACGGGAAGCCGAGCCATGTTTGCATCATAATCAGCGCCGTTTTGGTCCAGAAAGGGTCGGTCATCCAGGCTTTTGGCGCAATGCCGAAGAAGGCCAGAATCGCATTGTTTATCACCCCGAAAGAGTCGTTGAACATCCCGGCAAACACCAGAATGGTGACAAAACCCGGTACCGCCCATGGCAGAATAAAGATGATGCGGATCAGCTGCTTAAAGCGCAGATCTTTCTGGTTCACCAGGATTGCCAGTAGCACGCCCACGGAGCATTGCAGCGTGGTAGCGAGCAGAGTCCAGACCACCGTCCACTGCAGCACATCGAAGAAGGTGGAGCGCCAGATAGAGAGTGTGAAGATATTGATAAAGTTCTTAAAGCCAACCCAGTCCACCAGCTTAGCCGGCGGCGTGTGGTAGAGGTTATAGTTGGTAAAGGCAATGGCAAAGCCGAACAGGATCGGGAAAACCACCACAAACACCAGCAGGATAAAACCCGGGGTGATCATCAGATACGGGAAGCCGTCGCTCAGCAACATTTGGTACTGTTTGCGCACGCTATTAAGCGGCACGCCTTCATCGCGTTTACGGCCGTTAACCCACGCATCACGCATCGACAGATACCAGACCATTACGCCAAACGCAGCGATTAAGACGCTGATGATCCCTTCGGCCAGCAGGAAGATGGAGTTGTCACGCGGTACTTCTTCGCCCAGCGTCACCAGCCCCCATAGCCCTTCACGTAGAAAATCAGCAAATACGCCGATAAAGCTGGCAAGCAGTACCAGGAAGATAACCCCTTTCAGCCACTGGCGATGATAGAACTGACCGAAGCCGGGTACAACAGCCATCAGCAGGCCGGTCCAGGCGTGACGCCTGGCAGCACGCGGTTTGGCAAAATTTTCCGGGATGATACTCACAGACAACTCCTTTCAAAAAAACGGGAGCGTGTGCTCCCGTTCTGCGACGACAGAAAATTACTGGTTGCTGGCCTGCATGGCTTCGATCTGCATCTGAACCTGTTTTGCTGCGCTATCCAGCGCGGCTTTTGGATCTTGTTTACCGGTTAGGCTCAGCTCCAGCGCGGCGTTTGCCGGCCCCCAGACTTCACCCATTTCAGGAATACCCGGCATGGCTGTGGCGCGTGCGGCCTGCACCGCTACAGCACTGGCTTTCTCGTCATTCTTGATAACCGGATCGTCAATCATTGCCGTCAGCGGTGGGATCTCGCGCGTCGCGATATAGCGCGTTTTCACGTACTGAGGCTGATTGATAAATTCGATAAATTTCTGCGCCATCGCTTTGTCTTTGCTCCAGGTGGAGACAACATAGCCTTTAACCCCGAGGAAGGAGCTCATTGGCTTACCGTCCGGCAGCGTTGGCAACGGCGCAACGCCGTAGTTGATCCCTGCCGCTTCATACGGCTGGAACGCCCACGGGCCGTTGATTACGGCCGCTGCTTTTTTCTCGGTGAACAGGGAGTCGATGGCATTCAGGCCGTTGTCGCCGATGATCCCCGCCGGGAAGACACCGTCGGCATAGAATTTTTTCAGGTACGTGACGGCTTCGACTGCGCCCGGTTTGTTCAGACCCACGTCGCTGGCGTTATAGCCGCCTTTGTCGTTTTTACCAAAGATGTAGCCGCCCATCGGGGAGATCGCCCCCCAGCTGTAATAAATCTGGTCAAATTTGGCGAGCAGCCCGTACTGGTTTTTGCCGCGCTGCTGTTTGGAAAAGTCATACCAGTCCTGAAGCGAGCTCAGCGGCTTATCAACCAAATCCTTGTTGTAGATAAGCACCAACGTTTCGACCGCCTTTGGAACACCGTACAGGACATTATCCATTTTGAAGGCGTTGATTGAGGCCGGTGTGTACTGTTCTGCCTGTTTAGCCTCAATATTCAGGGGGGTCAGTAGCCCTTGCACGACCGCGCCGCCCAGTTGATCATTGGGGATAACCAACACATCAGGGCCAATCCCTGCTGGGCCGTCCAGACGCAGTTTTTCCAGTTGCTGTGCGTAAGGTGTCTCCTGCATGTTGACCTTAACGTCGTACTGTTTTTCAAAATCGGCGACCGCATCTTTAATACCGGACGACTTCCTTATGTCTTCCCAGACGTTAAGCTGCGTGGTGGCTTGGACATGCACCGCGAGCGTAAAGAGGATCAGAGCAGCGAGTACGTTCTTTTTCATTATCAACCTCATGTGAAGGTATAACAATATTAGGATTATTATTGCACCTGAAGAGCATCCATTTTTATCAGACAAGCTGTTGAAACTGACTCTGAACATCAGAAATAAAATGCCTTTGGTTTGTTATACGCTACCCTTCACATCATGATAACTCTACAAAAAACTATAGGTAGTGTGATCATCATAACATTAATGGAACATCTGTGTAGGGTGCATGAATACTGGAAGTTATAGTCAATGCAGACAAATTGCACCGTCCGGCCATGTTGAACAAAGTTGTTATACGTAAAACATAATTGGCGGTTTACTCGGGGAATACTAATGTCGAGCATACAATTGAGGAATGTCACCAAACGTTTTGGCGACACTGTAACCTTGCACAACGTGAGTCTTGAAATTGAAGACGGTGAGTTTGCCGTCTTTGTCGGCCCTTCCGGCTGCGGTAAATCGACCATGCTGCGCATGATTGCCGGTCTGGAGGAGATTAGCGACGGTGAAGTATTGATTGGTAATGAGGTGATGAATGACGTTGCCCCCTCACATCGCGGCGTGGCGATGGTCTTTCAGTCCTATGCCCTATATCCACACATGACCGTGGCAGAAAACATGGGCTACGGTTTAAAAGTAAACAAGGTACCGAAGGATCAAACCCGCCATCAGGTAGAGATGGTAGCCAAAACACTGCAGCTTTCCCATCTGTTAGACCGCAAGCCAAAGCAGCTTTCTGGCGGTCAGCGCCAGCGCGTGGCGATTGGCCGCGCTATCGTGCGCAACCCACGAGTCTTTATGTTCGATGAACCGCTCTCTAACCTGGATGCCGAGCTGCGCGTTGAGATGCGTCTGCACCTGGCCCGCCTGCACCAAGAACTGCAAACCACTATGGTGTATGTCACTCACGATCAGATTGAAGCGATGACCCTGGCCGATAAAATAGTGGTGATGAACTATGGTAAGGTGGAGCAGATGGGTGCCCCGATGGATCTCTACTACAAGCCGGTGAACAAGTTCGTGGCCGGGTTTATCGGCTCACCGAAAATGAACTTCCTGCCCGCCACGGTTGAAGCCTGGCAGCCAGGCGAACTGATCGTCAGACTGTCGCAGCAGAAAATCCTCACACTTGCTCTGACAACCACGCCGCTTGTCGTTGGCAGTCAAGTGACGCTGGGCATTCGCCCGGAACATTTAACCACCGACATCCGACATGGTACGCGGCTGGAGTTTAACTGTGAAGTGGTCGAGCGGCTGGGGAACAACACTTACCTGTTCGGCCAGTGCTACGGCCACGATAATGTGAAAATCTTGTTGCCTGGTGACGTGAAGTTCGCACCGTGGCAGAAAATCGATGTGGCTTTCGATGACCGCCGTTGCATGGTATTTGACGCTCAGGATGAGCGCGTTAGCGAGGATATTGAGGACGCGGTGCGGTCCGTGGCTTAGCGCTAGTAAAGAATATAAGAAAACGTATCCGTCAGCATTTATTTCCTGGCGGATGCCCCATCCCCCTCCTGATTTGAAAATAAATATAACGGGATCTTCACCAATAAATAGGCTGCAACCCAGAACCTCATCTAGGTTCTGGGAATATTAAAACGGGCTGAAGTCAACGGATGGCATTCATCACTAGCAAAATAGCGCACTGCGGCTCGCCGCTCAGGCTCAGCCATTTCAGTTCCTTCCGAGACATGAATCGGGTCTGTCAGCGCCAGATAAGGAAAAAGGGGCTACCGGCGAACCGGCACCCCCTTCATAAAGGCGCTTGTAGTCTTTCCAGACGACACCAGAATCCCTGAAAAGGCGGGGTTTCCCCCGCCTCCAGGTTGCTACTTACTGGATTCGTAGGCAAGCACAGCAGCGACCTCCCGCTGCCCGTCCTTCAACCGGATTTCGCAGAGCGATTTCCGTGTCAGGTATGTGAATATCAACAGTGTGAGACACACTATGAGTACGCACCAGATAACGGTACTTCGCGGCTGTTTCATAGCCTTCTTCTCCTTGCGCAGAGCGCAGTAAGAGGCTATTCTGGATGTGTCTAGCATCAGGATGCCTCGTTGGTTAATTGAAAAATTACCTTCGGGGCTTTCTTCTTTCTGCCTCACAACAACCGTAACAAACCCACCGAACGTCATGAAGCAAAAAGCCTCAAGCGCCGTCGCCATTATACCCCGATGTCGATTATCTGCCCAGGAATAACAGGCTGAAAACTGTATAAATCCTCAACAATTTTCGGCGTCATTTTCCCACCGCAAGACCCAGCGCCTCCCTTATTTCAGCAGCCCGTTTTTCGCTACCGGCCGTCACTCCGGCGTTATACACCAGGCTAATCATGTCCTGTAACTGCTCCCAGTCATCCCGGCCCAGCCTTGCATCCAGCCGGTACAGGATCTTCCCGCTGGCAGCATGCCGGAACACGGTACCCGTTTCTTTTTTGTCGAACGTCCTGCTGATAATGCTCAATATCCCTCCCGGTTATCCCTGCCCTCAGACCATTCGCGGATCTGGTCTTCCAGCGCTTCCAGATGCTTATCCACGCTATCAACCAGCTGCTCACTTTCGGTCTCCAGCCAGCCGCTGAGTCCGTCCCATTCACAGGACATTTCTTTCAGCTTTTCTGACATGGTGCGTAACTTTTTGAGCTGGCTGCGGGCCACCTTCAGCTCAGTTTTACAGGGATTATTTCTCATGCCTCCCCCCGATGATGTCTGAGCTTGTTGGGTACCAGCCAGCGCTCGGCAGCACGGATATGCTCAGGCGTTTCCCGGACAATAAACGGGATTTCATACATCACTGAATACAGCGGCTCGCCGCTCAGGCGCAGCCACGCCAGTTCCTTCAGCGATGCGAACCGCGTATGCCAGCGCCAGAAAGCGCCCGCCAGCTCCCCCGCGTCAAACTCGTCGCTCCAGCGGGCATACCAGGTGCAGACGGTTTCCGGCGACTGAAAATTGAGGTCAGCCTCAGCCTGCGCGAGCAGGTTCTGGCGAAGCTGCCAGCGCTGCTCGTATTCGCGGGACTCACGGCGGATCTGGCGCGTGCTCCGGATGTTTGCCCTGTGCAGCCGTCTTCCCGCACGGGTATGCATAACTTCCGGGAATAACTCAGCCTGAACATCCAGCGTGAGCGGCAGCGGGCAGGACTCACCGCCCGTGGCGATCATGATTTCCAGCGCTTCCTCAACCTGTTTCAGGTTCGAATGGCGGTTCTTTGGCACCCAGTTCAGCCCCGGGATCTGGCGTGCCACCGTGGCATTCAGGCGACCGCTGCCCGTCAGCACGCGAAGGAAAGTGCGTACATACGGCATGGCAGGCAACCGGGTACCGCGTTCGCGGGATGACTCGACCAGACTGATGGCCTGAATCGCTGCCTGTCGGGCAGGTTTCAGGGAAACGAGCGCGTGCGAGGACGGGATCATGCTGTCACCTCCCCGCTCATCAGGTTCACCACGGTGCTGGCGGTGCAGTTGAAGCGGCGCAGACCTGCCATCTGTGCAATCAGCTGACTCACCCGGTCGGGCTGGAGCGTTTTGTTCTGGTAAAGCGTACGCACAACTTCACCGCCGGAAGAGAGCAGTACCAGAAGCCAGTACGGCGACACTTCGCCAGGACTGCATACACAGAGGTGCCAGTCATCACTGTTATCTGCACTGAAACGGCACTGTACCGGGAAAAAGCCGCCAAACTCGCTGCGGTATTCAGCGCAGACGCGCCAGCCCTGTGGGACTGCCAGCAGACCGGTCACGGCATCGCTGAGCGCACGGCGCGCGTCCTCGCCCTGCTGGCGGATATACTCCAGGTCGGAATCGGTCAGGTTATTAAGTCGGGTCAGATCATAATGCATTGTCATGTGTTTTCCCGCCGCCCGAAAGCGGCGGTCTCCGGTATCAGGCTGCGTGGTCAGTGGTTTCAGTAACGGTATCAGTGGCTTCATCGGCCTGTTCAGCTGGCGCGGAACGCACCATCCAGTCAGGCACCCAGCCCACGGCATTGAGATCTTTCGCTGCTGCCTGCGCCGCATCGCGGCGCCTGAGTTTCACAACCTCGCCAGCCCGGTCTGCCATCCCGGCATCTTCGTATGCCCTGCCAATCTGGGTGATTTTCAGCTTGCCGAAGTAGTTTTCTGCATCGGGTTGCCACCAGTTACGCAGGTCGAAGTCCAGCGCAGCCTCCAGTCCATCAAGCTCACTTTTTTCTGTACGGTTGTAGAGTCGTTCCTGAAGGCCATTGATCCCGTGCGCGGCGCAGAAGCCCAGCAGGGCGTTAACCTTTTCAGCGGACCATGTCAGCAGCCAGGCGAAATCCTGATCCCAGTTTTCCGGCAGTGTCGCCTGAAACGCTTCATGCTGTGCTTTCAGTGACATCAGGGCTTTACCTTCATCCCCGGTCGGAGCCAGAGTGGAAAGAAAATGCTGACTGGTGGTGACCGAAGCCTTAAGCGGCTGCTGACGGGGGCCGTAGCTGGAGCGCCGGAACATGTTCATGCACAGCGTCCATGTCAGCAGTGCCACCGACACATCCGGTCGTCCGGCAAGCTCGGCCTGAACCGCGAGCGTACGCTCGGCAGACATGGCCTTAACCAGCGTGGCGGGATAAGCGTCAGCGGGGATCTCCGGCATGGTGTATGTCACCACATTATTTTGCTTTTCCTGGCGGGTTTGTTCTTCCTGCTGGCGATCCTCCTCAGTCAGCCTGTGGATCCCCGGCTGAACCTGAAAGTTGCTGCCATCCCATGACACCCAGATACCGTGCGCGGCGCGAAACTCCGGCGTGGCCTCGCGGTACGTTGCTTCACAGTAAATATCATCAATTTTCTGCTGAATGGCGTACTCGTCATCGTAACTTTCAGTGGCGTCCATTTCTGCTTCCAGCGTACTGACCCGCTGTTCTTCTTCGTCGGTCAGTACAGGTGCTGGCATGGCGAAGCGGTACTGCTCCTTGTCTTCACCGTGACCACGCAGCTCCGTCATGCGGAACTCTGCCCAGCCCCAGCCCTGTTCCTGTTTTAAACGGGCTGCAAGTACGGTCAGTTTGCCATCAAGAAGCGATCTGACCAGCGTGGCATCGGCAAAGGTGCTGTCCTTATCGCTGAACAGATCGGCAGTCAGTTCACCGCCTGCGGCGGTGTAGGCATCCTCACCGACAAAAACGAACATCGGGTGGCTGAGGGGCATTTTGTCGTCCGTCGCCATTTTGCGCAGGGTCTGGGCGAGCGGGGTGCGCCCGTTCCACTGCGCCTTAGCATCCGCCCAGATCTGCATCTGTCGTTCATGGGAATCGGCAAGTGTCAGCGCCTCGCACTGTTCAAGCTCCAGGTCATCACGTGCCAGCGCATCCAGCAGGGTTGGGGCAAGGTTCGCCAGCTTCAGGCACCGCTGGACGTGGCGCGGGTGAAAGCCCATCAGCGCGCCGATCTGCGAAGGCGTTTTGCCTTCCTGCTGAAGCGTACGAAAACCGATAATCTGCTCGGCAGGATGCATGTTTTTGCGTCTGCCGTTCTCGATCATCGAGGCCGCCACTGCCAGCTCCACAGGCAGGACTTTTACCGGAACAAAGGGCGTGTCTGCATCAACCACACCGCGTAACACCAGAACGCCAGTTCCCCGGCGGCGACCTTCCCCGCCCACGATACCGATCGTGCCGTCAGGCTGATCCACACCGATAAGATTCTGGAGAATACCCACAGCTTCAATACTGTCGGCCATCTCTTCCACTTCCCTGTCGGTGTGCGCAATGATGCGCGTATTCAGGTCTGAGCGCGTCAGACGGGAGAAAGGGAAGATTTGCACAGGCGTGTCTGCGAGCAGTTGCACGAGCTTCTGCTCCGTGGTCTGCGCGGTTTTTGCAGCCGATTTTTTGCTGCGCGGTGTTTTTGCCGTAGAATTGGTGGCGACCATTATTTTTACCTCTTCGTTTAAGTGATGGTTTGCCGTGGCCGGATTGCCCTCCGGTCACGGCTCCCGGTTAATCAGTGATGCGTTTCGGGTGCGCAGCCAGTGCTGCAAAAGACGGATAGCTGTCGAGAACCTGCATCATGGCTTTCGCACTCTCGAGCATGGCGATATCTGCGGCTGACGCGCGGTTTTCGCAGACCGTGATCGTTGCCAGTACGCCGGATTTCATGTCAGAAAAACGCTCATACATACGGTTGCTGAAGAGGACGCGCTTGCCCTCTGCCATGACCTGCCAGTTGTTGCAGTCGTTAAAACGGGTGTCCACGTTGTCGAACTCCACCACATGGGTGTCGGTGGCCTGAATGCGCAGCAGCTTCACCATGTCGCGGCTCTCTCCAACTTTTTTACCCGTCAGGGCAGTTTTCAGGTTCTGCATTTTTTTCTCCTTCTCCTGGTTAAGGCCGGCTACCCGGCCCGATAATTACCGCGCGTACGGACTACTTCACGCCTGGACGACGGAACATATCGGCAAGAATGTTTCGACGGGCATAAGACGCCCCCGCCGCTTTCAAATCTTCCAGAACGTTCCATGCGTAGCTGACCTGCTTCCCGTGAACAGCGATAAGGCGGGCTGTCTGAGGCTCAGGAAAAGACAAAACCCATCTTCCGGTAGATTCCTGAGCGGCGGTGTTGACGTTGACGTTTCGTGTGTGCATCCTGGTTTTCTCCTGTGGTGATGGTTGTCCATCTCCCTGGTG
>NZ_JAOWIA010000011.1:0-209 GCF_030332345.1 Citrobacter sp. Cpo221 | reverse complement strand
TACGGCGTTTCACTTCTGAGTTCGGCATGGGGTCAGGTGGGACCACCGCGCTACAGCCGCCAGGCAAATTCTGTTTATCAGACCGTGTTTTACGTTCTGATGTAATCTGTAATCAAGCTGAAATCGATGTCTGTCTTTCGCCAAAACATCTTCGGCGTTGTAAGGTTAAGCCTCACGGTTCATTAGTATCGGTTAGCTCAATGTATCGC
>NZ_JAOWIA010000010.1:0-126542 GCF_030332345.1 Citrobacter sp. Cpo221 | reverse complement strand
GTCAGTGGAGGCGCATTATAGGGAGTTATTTCAGGCTGACAAGGGGAAATTTAAAATAATCTTCCGAGTGCGTATTTTTTCATCAAAACCACTTAAACTGACAGTTTTTCGAGCGTTTTAAAGCCATAGCGCTGTAGCACAGGCAATAATTGTTCAGCTTCTGTCGTCATTGCCATACAAAATGCGACGTTCTCATCGGTTGATTTCGCATCTGGTGCTTCATGCTCTAACAACCAGGCCGTGCGGCGCGCTATCGCGGCACCAGAATCCACCAGTCTCGTCCCCTCGGGCAGGACCTGTAAAAGCTCTTCCTGTAATAGAGGGAAATGAGTGCAGCCGAGCACTACAGTGTCAGGTGGTTCAGACATCCGCAGCCACGGACGCAGAATACGCCGCAGCTCTTCCAGAGAAACTGTTTCACCGTGTAGCTTCGCTTCCGCAAGTTCCACCAGCTCAGCAGAACCCAACATTGCAATTTGGCATTCGTTAGCGAATCGCGCAATCAGCTCATGGGTATACGAGCGCTTCACCGTTGCACGTGTAGCCAGTAGCCCCACAACACCGTTCGCCGTGAGTCGCGCTGCCGGTTTAATCGCAGGCACCACGCCCACAACCGGGAAAGCAAATTTCTCACGTAACGCAGGGAGCGACACCGTGCTTGCTGTATTACACGCGATGACCGCAAGAGAGAGGGGATAGCGCTGCTGGACCGCAGTCACAATCTCAACAACACGCTCGACGATAAACTCCTCGCTCTTCTCTCCATAAGGAAAGGCGACGTTGTCGAAAGCGTAGATATAGTGGAGATCCGGCAGAAGACGCCGGATCTCGTCATAGACCGACAACCCACCGACGCCGGAATCAAATACCAGCACGGTGGGACGGGGATCAGAAGGTGTAGCTGCCAGACAAGGTGTATTCCCGTCCTGCAGTTGCGTAGCCATAAACTGTCTCGTAATCTTTATCGAACAGGTTGGCGATTTTACCACGAACTGTCAGCTGTGAGGTGATTGGATATGACACTCCGATATCCCACAAGCTGACACCGCCCAATTTAACATCACGATTATTGTCGTAATCATTATCGTAACGTTCACCTATATATTGATAAGCAACGTTCCACCCCAAGTCCTGAACCTGCCCAGTTAACTCATACTTAACCTGCTGTTTTGCTCGGCGATAGAGTACCTTATTCGTATCATCATCCCGCGGGTCAACATACTGTAGCGTCAGGTGATGATCTACCGGGCCTGTCGTAACATTCCCAGTCCATTCCAGCCCTTTAATCGTGGCTGACTTAACGTTGACGTACTGGTTATTCTTGTAATCGATCAGGTTTTGAATTTCATAATGATATGCAGAAAGACGCCAATCAAGCGGCCCTGTCAATCCATCAATCCCTGCTTCCCACTGTTTAGATTCTTCCGGTTTCAAATTCGGGTTGGCTGCAATACCCGGCCCATAGGAAGAAGCAAAACGCGTAGCCCCGTATTGCTGACCAAGTGAAGGAGCCAGGAAACCTGTGCCATAAGAGAGCGTTGCACGGTAGCCATCAACAAACTCCCAGCCTGCAGCAGTCTGCCAGGTGCCATGCCAGCCGAATTGTTCATCATGATCTTCACGGCCTGAGGCTTCCAGCGTGACGCTTTCAATTTGTTGTTGCCCAGTTAGATAAAGTCCGGTCGTATCACGTTTATAAGCGTCCGATTTCGTGGTACTACTGGAAGTCAGCTTTTCTTGTTTCCAGTCGACACCACCGCTAATCGCTCCATGCCCAACCTCAACGTTATTTCCCCACTGAATATAGCGCTGTTCCATATTATCCAGCGTAGCATCCCCCGCATAACGACCGAGTTGATTGCTATAGTTGTAATCTTTGAGATGCTGGTAGTTAGCAATCAGTTGGGCGGAATAGATACCTGAGCTGTAACGAAGGCCGGAATCCCAGGACTGAGTGTAATTCTGAGCTTCGTCATTACCGCCAGCATAGCCATAAGAGCCCTGATCGTAATCGCTATTCGCCGTGTAGCCGTAACCACGGAAGAAACCGGAGAAGTTATCGTTAAACTTGTGCTGCAAGCCGCCCCAGAACAGTTTGTTGCGATAACCATCGCGATCGCTGTCGCCGCTGTAAGGGGAATCAGGTTGAATGTTAAAGCCTTTGGTCGTCTGGTAAGCGCCAGCCGCCGTCACCATCGTGTCACCAAATCGTTTATTTATCGTGCCGTCGTAGGTCTGATAACCATCAGTCCCCATACCTGCGTTGATCTGTGATTTCTCTTCATCACTCATCGTAATGATGTTAACCACACCACCGATCGCGCCAGACCCGTACACCGCTGAACGCGGCCCGCGAATGTATTCAACACGTTGCACCAACGATACCGGAATCTGACCAATATCAATCGCATTACCGATGCCCGCACGCGCCATCGGCACGCCATCAATCAATACCAGGACATGCCGGGACTCAGTACCGCGAACATACAGCGAGGAGCTTTTCCCCATACCGCCGCTTTGCGAAATATCTACGCCCGGCAATCGGCGCATGACATCATTGAGATCTTTTGACTGCCAGCGCTGAATATCTTCACGCGTCACCACATCAGTGGGGGCAAGGACGGTGTTAACAGGCTGCTGAAAACGGTTGGCAGTAACGACGAGAGTATCTGGGCTAGTATCCTGTGCCCAACCAGAAAATGCCGTGACGGAAAGTGCCGTGCACAGCAACGATTTTTTAATCATTGTAAAGCATCCACAATATAAGAAGGATGCCGCAGGTCCCACCGATAGTACGCGATGATGAAAGCCAGATGCGACGTTAGCCGGCAGGTCTTCGGGCTTGGAGGCAACTTAAAGAGACGATAACTTCCCACGGCATGCCGCAGTGTCTGCACCAGGTGCGCTCATCCCCTACCTTCCTTACCGCTGCGCGTCAGCTCCAGATTCACACTGGATTCCCTTTTAACTCACAGGACCGGAAAACGGATGCTACAGTTTGTTACAACCCACTGTCCAGACTGCGTATCACAATATCGGAAATCATCAATGACTGGACATCTGATGAGCAATCCCTACAATCCCCGCGTACTTTTATTTTTCAGGACGCATCATGACCCCCGAACACCTTCCGACAGAACAGTACGACGCACAGTTAGCTGAAAAAGTGGTGCGTCTGCAGAGCTTAATGACGCCATTTTATGCACAGGCTCCGGAAGTGTTTCGCTCACCGGTCAGCCACTACCGTATGCGCGCGGAATTCCGTTTGTGGCATGAAGGTGATGATCTGTACCACATCATGTTCGACAGCCAGACCAAAAACCGTATCCGTGTCGACAGCTTCCCGGCAGCCAGTGAGCTTATCAACACGCTGATGACGGCAATGATCGAAGGCGTTCGCAACAACCACGTCCTGCGTCACAAACTGTTTCAGATTGATTACCTCACAACCCTGAGCGATCAGGCGGTGGTATCGATGCTGTACCATAAAAAGCTGGATGATGAATGGCGTCAGGAAGCTGAAGCGCTGCGGGATGCGCTGCGGGCGAAAAACCTGAACGTACATCTGATTGGCCGGGCAACCAAAACCAAAATCGAGCTGGATCAGGACTACATTGACGAACGCTTGCCGGTTGCGGGTAAAGAGATTATCTATCGCCAGGTTGAGAACAGCTTCACCCAGCCGAATGCCGCCATGAATATTCAGATGTTGGAATGGGCGATTGATGTCACCAGGGGCTCAAAAGGCGACCTGCTTGAACTGTACTGCGGCAATGGCAATTTCTCGTTAGCCCTCGCACAAAACTTCAACCGCGTGCTGGCCACTGAAATCGCCAAGCCGTCCGTGGCTGCTGCACAGTACAACATTGCGGCTAACCATATTGATAACGTACAAATTATCCGCATGGCGGCCGAAGAATTTACTCAGGCGATGAACGGCGTTCGCGAGTTCAACCGTTTGCAGGGAATCGATCTGAAGAGTTACCAGTGTGAAACTATCTTCGTTGACCCACCGCGCAGCGGTCTGGACAGTGAAACGGAGAAAATGGTGCAGGCGTATCCGCGCATTCTGTACATCTCCTGCAATCCGGAGACGCTGTGTAAGAATCTGGAAACGTTAAGCCAGACGCACAATGTTTCACGTCTGGCGCTATTCGATCAGTTCCCGTATACGCACCATATGGAGTGCGGCGTACTGTTAACCAAGAAGTAAGACAGAACGTAGGCTGGATAAGCGCTACCTGTTCAGATTGCCGGATAGCGGCGTTGCCTTATCCGGCCTACCGCTACAACTGTTACTCCGCAATTTCCTGTTTACGGTTACGGACTTTAAAGCCGATCCAGAACACCAGAATTACAGACAGTACCGCCGGGAAGAAGTTAGAGCCAATATCCGGATATTCAGCGCGTACCACGGTGCTGTACAACAGAACGCCGAGGATAAAGCAGGCTGCAGCCAGGCCCGGCAATCCCACAGGCATGGTGCGGTTCTGATAGCGTTGATGCAGACAATACACCGTCAGCACCAGCGAAATGATCGGGAATACGGAGAATGGCACAATGGAGCTAAACAGCGCCGCAAATGTACCATTGATCGATAAGCCAGCAACCAGCGCCAGCAGCAGCGTACCTTTATCTTGACCTGACTGTTTCATTGCTTGTCCTTCTCGTTACTCGGAGTGGTGCGTCATCTTCTCTTGTTCACGGCGGTACCAATAAAATGCGCCTTTCGCGATCATGCGTAGTTGCAATACCAGCCGCTCTTCCAGCTGTCGGCGCTGTTCAGCGCCAACATCCAGTGCTTCTGCCCCGGCGCTGAACACAATGGTTACCATGGCTTCGGCTTGCGCTTCAGTAAACGCACGAGGCATATGGTTTTCGAGTTCCAGATAGTCCGCAAGTTCCGCAATGAAGTGCTGAATTTCACGAGCGACCGCTGCACGAAACGCTGCGGATGTCCCCGAACGCTCGCGCAATAATAAACGGAAGGCGTTGGGATTGTTGCCGATGAACTCCATAAATGTTGAGACCGAGGTGCGGATCACACTCCCGCCCTTCGCGATACGCTGGCGCGCCTGGCGCATCAACTGACGCAGCATCAGACCGCTTTCGTCCACCATCGTCAGGCCGAGTTCATCCACATCGCGGAAATGGCGATAAAACGAGGTTGGCGCAATGCCCGCTTCACGAGCAACTTCGCGTAAACTGAGACTGGCAAAACTGCGCTCAGCGCTCAGTTGACTAAATGCGGCTTCTACCAGCGAACGCCGGGTTTTTTCTTTTTGTTGCGCTCTAACGCCCATCACGATGTCTGAATCCTTCCACATACCTTGCTGGCACTATACCAGAGATTAGGCGGTTGGCATGGCTTTGTGAATGTTTGTTTACGCGCAGTTTGTGCTTCGACTTCGCAAAAAAGCACAACGATAATTGGGTTATCTCAACAACGATGTTACTATTCTGTTGCTTTTATGTATAAGAACAGGTAAGCCTGACCATGTCACATTCTTACGATTACGATGCAATAGTAATAGGTTCCGGTCCCGGCGGCGAAGGCGCTGCAATGGGTCTGGTTAAGCAAGGAGCGCGCGTCGCGGTGATTGAGCGCTATCATAACGTCGGCGGAGGTTGTACCCACTGGGGCACCATCCCGTCGAAAGCACTCCGCCACGCCGTCAGCCGCATTATTGAATTCAATCAGAACCCACTGTACAGCGACCACTCCCGACTCCTTCGTTCTTCTTTCGCCGATATTCTCAACCACGCTGATAACGTTATTAATCAGCAAACGCGTATGCGGCAAGGATTTTACGAGCGCAATCACTGCGAAATTTTGCAGGGGAATGCCCGTTTTGTTGATGAACACACGATCGCCCTGGAATGTCACGACGGTACGGTGGAAACGCTGACTGCGGATAAGTTTGTTATTGCCTGCGGTTCGCGTCCTTATCGCCCTGTTGATGTCGACTTTTCGCATCCCCGGGTTTACGACAGTGACTCTATCCTGAGCCTGCACCACGAACCCCGTCATGTGCTGATTTATGGCGCGGGGGTCATTGGCTGTGAATATGCGTCGATCTTCCGTGGAATGGACGTCAAAGTTGATTTAATCAACACCCGCGATCGTCTGCTGGCATTCCTCGATCAGGAGATGTCCGACTCGCTGTCTTACCACTTCTGGAACAGCGGTGTGGTCATTCGCCACAACGAAGAGTACGAGAAGATTGAAGGTTGCGATGACGGCGTCATCATGCACCTGAAGTCCGGTAAGAAACTGAAGGCCGACTGCCTGCTGTACGCCAATGGACGTACCGGTAATACCGATTCGCTGGCGCTGGAAAATATTGGTCTGAAAACCGACAGCCGTGGGCAATTGAAGGTCAACAGCATGTACCAGACGGCGCTGCCGCATGTGTACGCCGTAGGGGATGTGATCGGTTATCCGAGCCTGGCATCGGCAGCCTACGACCAGGGACGCATTGCCGCCCAGGCACTGGTAAAAGGCGAAGCCACCGCGCATCTGATCGAAGATATCCCAACCGGGATTTATACCATTCCGGAAATCAGCTCCGTTGGTAAAACCGAACAGCAGCTCACGGCAATGAAAGTTCCCTACGAAGTTGGCCGCGCCCAGTTTAAACATCTGGCACGTGCACAAATCGTGGGCATGAGTGTCGGAACGCTGAAGATCCTGTTCCATCGCGAAACCAAAGAGATTCTGGGGATCCACTGCTTTGGGGAGCGCGCGGCCGAAATTATTCACATCGGACAAGCGATAATGGAGCAAAAAGGTGGTGGTAACACTATCGAGTACTTCGTTAACACCACCTTTAACTACCCAACCATGGCAGAAGCCTATCGGGTAGCGGCGCTAAATGGCTTAAACCGCCTGTTTTAACGCACTGTCGAAATGGCCATCCATTGATCCACGGATGGCCTCTGCCAGCTGTTCATAACGGCTGCGCAGCGGCGAACCAGGACGGTACACCAGACCAATCGTGCGACGCGGTTCGGGTTTAATGCATGGCAGATAAACGACACCATCACGCTTACGCTCCGGCGGAACGGCCAGCGCAGGCAGCAAGGTAATACCACTGCCTGCCGCCACCATGTTACGCAGCGTTTCCAGACTGGTTGCCCGAAAATGGGTATCTTCATCAGCACCCGCTTCAAAGCAGAAACCCATCGCCTGATCGCGCAGACAGTGGCCATCTTCCAGCATCAGCAGTTTTTCACCCGCCAGATCGGACATCGGTACACAGTCACGGTTTGCCCATGGGTGATCTTCATAGATCGCCAGCAGCATAGGCTCATCAAATAATGGTACTTCGATGAACGCCTCACTCTCTTTCACCAGCGCCAGGATGACGCAGTCGAGCTTACCGCTATCCAGTTGCGCCAACAGCTGATGCGTCTGCGCCTCATGGAGATACATTTCCAGTTTTGGGAAGGTCTGGTGCAACATCGGAATAATATGCGGCAGCAGGTATGGCCCCACCGTTGGGATCAAACCAATATGCAGCGGGCCAGACATTGTCTCGCCTTGTTGGCTTGCCATCTCCTTGAGCACTTTGACCTCGCGCAGCACGGTGCGCGCCTGATCCACCAGCAGCAAACCGGCCTGGGTGAACAGCACCTTGCGACTCGTACGCTCCAGCAACATGACGCCAAGCTCATCTTCCAGCTTGCGGATCTGCCCGCTCAGCGTGGGTTGGCTAACGTGACAGGAGTCTGCCGCTCGTCGGAAGTGACGATGTTCGGCTAGTGCCACCAGGTATTCAAGATCACGAATATTCATTATTCATCCTCCATCGCCACGATAGTTCGTAGCGATAGGTAGCATAGCAACGAACGATTATCCCTATCAAGCTTTCTGTTTAATAATGCACCACAGAAACGGAACGGTACCCCTTTAACCCTTGAAGCTACTGTCCGTTTGAGAGTTTCTCTCATACTCGAAATAACTAAAGCCAACGTGAACTTTTGCGGACCTTGAGTCCGCATTTTTTTTGCATAAAAAAGCCCGGCGTCGCAAAGCTCGGCCGGGTTATGGTTTGGTAGGCCTGATAAGCGTAGCGCCATCAGGCAGAACGGCGCACAGTGCCGGATGGCGGCTTCGCCTTATCCGACCTACAGGCGTGCCTTCGCGTAGTCGATCGCCTGCGCAACCTGCTGTGGCGAAACGCCACCTTTCGCCGCGCGTTTATCCAGACACGATTGCAACGAGAGGATCGGGTAAACGTCATCGCCGATCACCTGGCTAAACTTTTGTAAGTCGGCAAGCGACAGCGCTTCCAGCGGTTTGCCCTGACGAATCGCCTCGACCACCGTTTCCCCTACAATATGGTGCGCTTCGCGGAACGGGACGCCTTTCGCCACCAGATAATCCGCCAGCTCAGTGGCGTTAGCATAACCCTGCTGCGCCGCTTCCTGACAACGCGGACGTTTCACCTGGATGCCATCCAGCACCAGCGCGGCCATATGCAGACAGTCCTGCCAGGTGTCGAGCGCGTCGAATAGCCCTTCTTTGTCTTCCTGCATATCTTTGTTGTATGCCAGCGGGAGGCCTTTTAACGTCATCATCATGCCGGTCAGCGCACCCTGCACGCGACCGCATTTGCCACGGATCAGCTCCAGCGCATCCGGATTTTTCTTCTGCGGCATCAAAGATGAACCCGAAGTCACACGATCGGACAGTTCAACAAAGCCCGCTTCGCCGGTGTTAAAGAAAATCAGATCTTCAGCAAAACGCGACAGGTGTACCATGCCGATAGAGGCGTCGGAGAGTAACTCCAGCACGTGGTCACGGTCAGATACGCTGTCCAGACTGTTGCGCGTTGCCGAGGCAAAGCCCAGCCAACCCGCCAGCTGCTCGCGATCGATTTCATACGCCGTACCCGCCAGCGCGCCGCAGCCTAACGGACTGACGTCTAGGCGTTTGAGCGCATCCTGCAAACGGCTCTCGTCACGCGCCAACATTTCAACATAGGCCAGACACCAGTGAGCAAACGTCACCGGCTGCGCACGTTGCAGGTGGGTGTAGCCCGGCATGACGGCGTCCTGGTTATTCTCCGCCGTCACCACCAGCGCAGTTTGCAACTGACGATTGGCCGACAGTAATTCGATAACCGTGTCTTTGCACCACAGCTTGAGATCGGTCGCGACCTGGTCATTACGGCTACGCCCAGTATGCAGTTTTTTACCAAGCTGGCCGACTTTATCAATCAGCTTACCTTCCACCCAACTGTGAATATCTTCGGCATCGCTTTGCAAAATCTGCTGAGGATTCGCACGAACCTCTTCCAGCAGGTTATTCAGCGCCTCTTCCAACTGCAGCTGTTCATCGGCGGTCAGTACACCGACTGTTACCAACGCTTTGGACCAGGCCACAGAGCCAACAATATCCTGTTCTGCCAGGCGGTAGTCAAAACGCAACGAGTCGTTGAACTGTTTGAACCGCTGATCTGCTGCCTGTGTAAAACGCCCACCCCAAAGTGCCATAACAAATTTCCTTAATATGATATTTTTGCCCGGTGGCGCTGCGCTTACCGAGCCTACAAAACCCACGTAGGCCGGATAAGGCGAAGCCGCCATCCGGCACATTAATAGTTAAGCCAGAATACGCGTACCAATTGGCGTGCCGTTAAACAGCGCCGGAAGTTGCTCTGCATGACGCCAGGAGGCGATATCCACCGGACGGCCCAGCGTACGCGCGGCATCCAGCGCCGCATTCACCTTCACGATCATGCCATCGGTAATAATGCCCTGTTCAATCAGCTGTTCCGCTTTCGCCGCGGTCATTTCGGCAATGCGCTGGCCTTTGCCATCCAGAATACCGCTCACATCAGAGAGCAGGATCAGATCCGCACCCAGCGTTGCCGCCAGCGCCGTTGCCGCCTGATCGGCATTCACGTTCATCAGCAGCCCATCATCAGTGACGCCAATAGAGCTTACTACCGGCAGAAAACCGCTTTCCAGCAGCGTGTTAATCAGCTTAGGCGAACCCGGTTGTGCCAGTCCAACATGACCCAGTTCTTTATCGAGCGGCGTCACTTTTACGCTGTCGCCATCGCCAAGATACAGACCAACAGACGCGATGTGATGCTTTTTCGCCCAGGCCAGCAAGGTTTTATTCGCCGTTCCCGCCAGGGCACCGGTAATAATGTCAATTTGATCGGCAGGCGTGACGCGCAGACCATTTTTCTTTTTCACAGGCAGATTCAGCTGCTTCATCAGCTCGTCGACCACGCAGCCGCCACCGTGCACAATGACCAGCGGACGCTGGTGCGACTCACGATAATTCACCAGTGCGGTAAACAAGCGCTCCAGCGCCTCTTCGCTATCCAGTAAAACGCCGCCCAGCTTGATAATTAATGGATTCATTGTTGCACCCTTAAATAAGAGACTGCGTTTGGGCAAAGCCAAAACGAATATTTGCGCACTGCATCGCCTGTGCCGCCGCGCCTTTCAATAAGTTGTCTTCCGTCGCCACAACGATCAAATGCTCACCCTGCACAGCAAACCCTATATCACAGAATGGTAATCCAACCACATTCTTCAGCGCTGGAACCCCTTTGTCATACAGACGCACCAGCGGTTTATCGCCATACGCCTGTTGCAGCGTCAGAGCTACCTGAGCATGAGTTACACCCGCGTTAAGGCGGCAAGTGATAGTTTCCAGAATTCCGCGCGGGAAGTTGCCCAGATGTGGGGTGAAAATCACTTCAGCCCCCAGATGAGTGGCGATTTCCGGCTGATGACGATGGGTAAACACGCCATACGGTTGCAGGCTTACTTCGCAAAAACTATTAGAGATAGCCGCTTTACGGCCCGCGCCGCTCACGCCGCTGGTCGCATTAATTACCGGCCACTGGCTGAGATCCAACAGTCCGGCGTCAATCAGTGGTTTCAGCGAAAGCTGCGCCGCCGTCGGGTAACAACCCGGCACAGCAATCAGATTCGCTTCTTTCAGCTTGTCCGCATTCCACTCCGCCAGCCCATAAACCGCCTGCTCCAGCAGGTCGGGATGCTGATGGGTAAAGCCATAATATTTTTCATAGAACGCGCCGTCGTTGACACGAAACGCGCCAGAGAGGTCAAACACCACGCAACCGGCCTGCAAAAACTGCGGAGCCAGGTCATGACTCACCTCATGAGCCGTTGCGAGGAACACAACATCCAACCCTGCGCTAAACTCGCTGATATCTGACATTGGCTGCAACGGTAAATCGACAATGCCTTTCAACTGCGGATGCAAATCGGAGATTAATTTTCCTGCATCATTGCTTTGCGCTGAGACGGTCAAAGCGGTTATGGTCATATCAGGATGGCGATTTACATAGGTCACAAGCTCTGCGCCGGCATAGCCACTGGCGCCCACAATCAGCGTATTCAACATCGGGGCTGCTCACCTTCTTAGATTCTGTTGCCAGGTATAAGCCTTTATCACCTCACCTTACACTTGGTGGGTTTTATTACGCTCAACGTTAATGTATTTTTATTCACAAATACTGCATGAATATTGATACTATCATGACCCGAGGTGTGTCAACAATGAAAAACAATTTACCGCCATTTATCGAGATTTACCGCGCTCTGATTGCCACGCCATCGATTAGCGCTACCGAAGAAGCGCTCGATCAAAGCAATGCAGGTTTAATCACTCTGTTGACGGGCTGGTTTAAAGATTTAGGCTTCAATGTGGAGGTCCAGCCGGTTCCCGATACGCGAAATAAATTCAATATGCTGGCGAGCATTGGACAGGGCGCTGGTGGTCTGTTGTTGGCGGGTCATACCGATACCGTACCCTTTGACGACGGACGCTGGACGCGCGATCCGTTCACCCTGACCGAACATGACAATAAGCTCTATGGTTTGGGTACGGCGGACATGAAAGGCTTCTTCGCCTTTATCCTCGACGCGTTGCGTGATGTCGACGTCACAAAGCTGAAAAAGCCCCTCTACATTCTGGCCACTGCTGACGAAGAGACCAGCATGGCGGGAGCTCGCTACTTTTCTGAAACCACTGCTCTGCGCCCAGACTGCGCGATTATTGGCGAACCCACTTCACTGCAACCGGTTCGCGCGCACAAAGGTCATATCTCTAATGCGATACGCATTCTGGGGCAGTCGGGTCATTCAAGCGATCCGGCGCGTGGCGTTAATGCGATTGAACTGATGCATGATGCCATCGGCCATATCATGCATCTGCGCGATGACCTGAAAGCGCGCTATCACCATGATGCCTTTACCGTCCCGTATCCAACGTTAAATTTGGGCCACATCCACGGCGGCGACGCCGCCAACCGAATCTGCGCCTGCTGCGAACTGCATATGGATATTCGCCCGCTACCGGGTATGACGCTAAACGATCTCAATGGGTTACTTAACGAAGCGCTGGCCCCTGTCAGCGAACGCTGGCCGGGTCGCCTGACCGTATCGGAACTGCATCCGCCGATTCCAGGCTATGAGTGTCCGCCTGACCATCAACTGGTAGAGGTGGTTGAGAAACTGCTGGGCGCACAGACTGAAGTGGTGAACTACTGCACCGAAGCGCCATTTATCCAGACGCTTTGCCCGACGCTGGTATTGGGTCCAGGTTCTATTAATCAGGCGCATCAGCCGGATGAATATCTGGAAACACGCTTTATTAAGCCAACTCGCGAATTAATCACCCAGGTT
The DNA here is from genome assembly GCF_030332345.1 of Citrobacter sp. Cpo221. Lineage (NCBI taxonomy): Bacteria > Pseudomonadati > Pseudomonadota > Gammaproteobacteria > Enterobacterales > Enterobacteriaceae > Citrobacter > Citrobacter sp. Cpo221. Next base: position 113,861 of record NZ_JAOWIA010000010.1, on the reverse strand, counting down.
GTGCATCATTTTTGCTGGCATTAACTACTTGTCACCCCGCTAATCCTTAAGTGGTAAGCGGGGTGATTTTTTAACATTTCCATAAGCAACGCTTATTTGATTGGATGTGAATTAAATAACGTAAATTCACGGCATTTATTCGTTTGCTGAACCGATTTCGCAGCAATTGACGTCACGTGTTTTACGTGGCTTTATAAAAGACGGCTAAAAAGTTAAGTCCGCAAGATTTCGCGTGATAGTCAGGCGCGAAAGATACAGGACATATTCAAAATAGATGGGGTGTCTGGGTTAATATGAACGAACAATATTCCGCGTTGCGTAGTAATGTCAGTATGCTCGGCAAAGTGCTGGGAGAGACCATCAAGGATGCGCTGGGAGAGAACATTCTTGATCGCGTAGAAACAATTCGTAAGCTGTCCAAATCATCTCGCGCTGGCAATGAAGTTAATCGCCAGGAATTGCTCACCACACTGCAAAATCTGTCTAACGACGAGCTACTGCCGGTTGCCCGCGCATTTAGCCAGTTCCTGAACCTGGCCAACACCGCCGAGCAATACCACAGCATTTCGCCAAAAGGCGAAGCAGCCAGCAACCCGGAAGTGATTGCTCGCACTCTGCGTAAACTGAAAGAGCAGCCCAACCTCAATGACGCCACCATCAAGAAAGCCGTAGAATCACTCTCTCTGGAGCTGGTACTCACCGCCCACCCGACCGAGATCACTCGTCGTACGCTGATCCATAAAATGGGTGAAGTGAACGCCTGCCTCAAGCAGCTTGATAACAAAGACCTCGTCGATTATGAACGCAACCAACTGATGCGCCGTCTGCGTCAACTCATTGCTCAGTCCTGGCATACGGATGAGATCCGCAAGCTGCGCCCAAGCCCGGTTGATGAAGCCAAATGGGGTTTCGCGGTAGTTGAAAACAGCCTGTGGGAAGGTGTGCCGAACTACCTGCGCGAGCTGAATGAACAACTGGAAGAGCATCTGGGTTATAAGCTGCCGGTTGATTTTGTCCCGGTTCGATTTACTTCCTGGATGGGCGGTGACCGTGATGGTAACCCGAACGTAACGGCAGATATCACCCGTCACGTGCTGCTGCTCAGCCGCTGGAAAGCGACAGACCTGTTCCTGAAAGACATCCAGTTTCTGATTTCTGAGCTGTCGATGGTGGATGCCACGCCGGAGCTGATGGCGCTGGTAGGCGAAGAAGGTGCAGCTGAACCTTATCGCTATCTGATGAAAACCCTGCGTTCTCGTCTGATGGCAACCCAGGCCTGGCTTGAAGCCCGTCTGAAAGGCGAGAAATTGCCGAAACCTGCGGGACTTCTCACCCAAAACGAACAGCTCTGGGACCCGCTATACGCGTGCTACCAGTCTCTACAGGCCTGTGGCATGGGCATTATCGCCAATGGCGAATTGCTCGACACCCTTAGGCGCGTGAAGTGTTTCGGTGTACCGCTGGTGCGTATTGATATTCGTCAGGAAAGCACCCGTCATACTGAAGCCCTGGGCGAACTGACTCGGTATCTGGGCATTGGCGACTACGAAAACTGGTCGGAAGCGGATAAACAGGCTTTCCTGATCCGCGAACTGAATTCCAAGCGTCCGCTCCTGCCGCGTAACTGGGAACCGAGCAACGACACCCGCGAAGTGCTCGACACCTGTCGGGTCATTGCCGAAGCCCCATATGGCTCCATTGCCGCCTATGTTATCTCGATGGCGAAAACTCCGTCGGATGTGCTGGCCGTGCATCTGCTGCTGAAAGAAGCCGGAATTGGTTTTGCTATGCCGGTCGCTCCGCTATTTGAAACGCTGGACGACCTCAACAATGCCGATGACGTCATGTCGCAACTGTTGAATATCGACTGGTACCGCGGCTTTATTCAGGGCAAACAGATGGTCATGATTGGCTACTCTGATTCCGCAAAAGATGCGGGCGTGATGGCGGCCTCCTGGGCGCAATACCAGGCTCAGGACGCGCTAATCAAAACCTGCGAAAAAGCCGGTATCGAACTGACGCTGTTCCACGGTCGCGGTGGTTCCATTGGTCGCGGCGGCGCGCCTGCCCATGCAGCGCTACTCTCTCAACCGCCGGGCAGCCTGAAAGGTGGTCTGCGCGTGACAGAACAAGGGGAGATGATCCGCTTTAAGTACGGCCTGCCGGAAGTGACCATCAGCAGCCTGTCGCTGTATACCGGAGCAATTCTGGAGGCCAACCTGTTGCCACCGCCAGAACCGAAAGATAGCTGGCGTCATATCATGGATGAACTTTCCGATATTTCCTGCGAGCTCTATCGTGGATATGTGCGTGAAAACAAAGACTTCGTCCCTTATTTCCGCTCAGCTACACCGGAGCAGGAACTGGGTAAACTCCCGCTCGGTTCACGTCCGGCAAAACGCCGTCCGACCGGCGGGGTAGAGTCTCTGCGCGCCATTCCGTGGATCTTCGCCTGGACGCAGAACCGCCTGATGCTCCCGGCCTGGCTGGGTGCAGGTACCGCGCTGCAAAAAGTGGTTGAAGACGGCAAGCAAAGCGAACTTGAAGCCATGTGCCGCGACTGGCCATTCTTCTCCACACGCCTTGGCATGCTGGAAATGGTTTTCGCGAAAGCAGACCTGTGGCTGGCAGAGTATTACGATCAGCGCCTGGTCAAAAAAGATCTGTGGCCGTTGGGTGCAGAGCTACGCCAACGCCTGGCAGCAGATATCGATGTCGTACTGGCGATTGCCAACGACTCACATTTGATGGCCGACCTGCCGTGGATTGCCGAGTCCATTCAGTTAAGAAATATTTATACTGACCCGCTAAACGTATTACAGGCAGAGCTGTTACACCGCTCACGCCTGGCGGAAGAGCAAGGCAATGCACCGGACCCTCGCGTGGAACAAGCATTGATGGTCACAATCGCTGGTGTCGCCGCTGGTATGCGTAATACAGGCTAACATCCCTCCCCCGTCGCCTTCGTGCTATTATTCGGAGGCGACGGCAAAAACCGCTGTTACAACCACTTCATTTTCAATATATTCCCCCTCGAATATATTCACTAAATGAATATATAGATGGCAAAACACGATCCTAAGATCGTGATGCTTCAGTTCCTCTTAATGTTTAAGTGCTACTCTTGGCGCTACAATTAAAGACAGGCTTACATTATGCAATCCTTACACCCCCAGTCTAAACCTAAATTTAGCTGGAAAGCCCTGGGTTGGGCGCTCCTCTATTTTTGTTTTTTTTCCAGTTTACTCCAGGTCGTTATTCTCTTATCCGGCTATAGCGGAACTAATGGTTTACGCGACTCCTTACTGTTCAGTTCGCTGTGGTTGATTCCGGTATTCTTATTTCCAAACCGTATCCGCGTTATTGCTGCCGTCATTGGCGTAATGCTATGGGCGGCCTCGCTGGCTGCTCTAAGCTATTACGTCATTTACGGACAAGAGTTCTCGCAAAGCGTTCTGTACGTAATGTTTGAAACCAATGCGAACGAAGCCAGCGAATATCTGAGCCAATATTTCAGTCTGAAGATTGTCTTAATTGCGCTGGCCTATACAGCTGTGGCAATTCTGCTATGGACACGTCTGCGTCCTGTGCATATTCCATCACCCTGGCGCTATCTGGTGTCGTTTGCACTGTTATACGGTTTGATTCTGCATCCGATGACGGTGAACACGTTTATCAAACATAAACCATTTGAAAAAACGTTGAATGGTCTCGCCTCACGCATGGAACCAGCTGCGCCATGGCAATTCATCTCCGGTTATTATCAGTATCGTCAGCAGTTGACCGCGCTGAACAGCCTGCTGAATGAGAACAATGCCCTACCGCCGTTGGCCAACTTTAAAGACAGCTCAGGTGATGCACCGCGTACGCTGGTACTGGTGATTGGCGAATCAACGCAACGTGGCCGCATGAGCCTGTACGGTTACCCACGCGAAACAACGCCGGAACTGGATGCGCTGCATAAATCCGATCCTAACTTCACCGTGTTCAATAATGTTGTGACCTCCCGTCCGTACACCATTGAAATCCTGCAGCAGGCGCTGACCTTCGCTAACGAGAAGAACCCGGATCTGTATCTGACTCAGCCGTCCCTGATGAACATGATGAAACAGGCAGGTTATAAAACCTTCTGGATCACCAATCAGCAGACGATGACTGCCCGCAACACCATGCTGACAGTGTTCTCTAAGCAGACGGATAAACAGTTCTATATGAACCAGCAGCGTACACAAAGTGCGCGCGAATATGACAGCAACGTGCTGGCACCGTTTAAAGAAGTACTGGCCGACCCTGCACCGAAAAAGTTCATCATCGTGCACCTGCTGGGAACGCATATTAAGTACAAATTCCGCTATCCGGATGGTCAGGGTAAGTTCGACAATAATATCGACAATGTGCCCGCTGGCCTGAGTGACGATGAGCTGGAAGCTTACAACGATTACGACAGCGCGAATGTTTACAATGACCATATCATTGCCAGTCTGATCAAAGACTATAAAGCGACCGATCCGAACGGCTTCCTGCTGTACTTCTCCGATCATGGAGAAGAGGTATACGATACGCCGCCGCATAAAACGCAGGGTCGTAATGAAGACAACCCAACGCGTCATATGTATACGGTGCCGTTCCTGCTGTGGACCTCGGAAAAATGGCAGGCTGCACACCCACGTGACTTCTCACAGGATGTGAATCGTAAATACAGCAGCTCAGAGCTTATCCACACCTGGTCTGATTTAGCGGGCTTCACCTATGATGGTTTCGATCCAACTCGTGCCATTACCAGCCCGCAGTTCAAAGAGACGACCCGCTGGATTGGCAACCCGTACAAAAAGAATGCCCTGATTGATTACGATACCCTGCCTTACGGCGATCAAATCGGTAATCAGTAACAGTCTGCCGGATGCGCTACGCTTATCCGGCCTACAGCTCGCAAAGACTTGTAGGCCGGATAAGGCATTAGCCGCCATCCGGCAATAATCACTTGAGGGCGATTGTTTTCAACGTTACTGTTTCCCTGTCTGCTGCCTGCAAGGGATTAACATGTATCACGACATCAGCCACCTGCTCTCTCGCCTGATCAACGGCCCCACACCGCTGCGCCAGATTTACTTTGCCAGCACCAGTAGCTCAACGCCGGAACTGGCGTATCAGGTCGATTTCCCCCGACTGGAGATTGTGCTGGAAGGTGAATTCACCGATAACGGTGTTGCTGGAGCATCCGCGACGTTACAGCCTTGCGATGCCTTGTTCGTTCCGGCTGGTGGCTGGAACTTTCCACAGTGGCTCACACCGGTGACCACGCTCAGTATCTTATTTGGCAAACAGCAACTGGGTTTTAGCATCGTGCAGTGGGACGGTAAGCAATATCAAAACCTTACCCGCCAGCACGTCGCGCGGCGTGGACCGCGTATTGGCTCATTCCTGCTGCAAACGCTCAATGAAATGCAGATGCAGCCGCAGGAGCAGCAAACCGCCAGGCTAATCGTTGCAAGCTTACTGAGCCACTGTCGCGATCTGCTCGGCAGCCAGATCCAAACCGCATCACGCAGTCAGGCGCTTTTCGAAGCCATTCGCAACTATATTGACGAACGCTACGCTTCACCACTCACCCGAGAATCCGTCGCGCAGGCGTTCTACATCTCACCCAATTATCTTTCCCACCTTTTTCAAAAAACGGGCGCTATCGGTTTTAACGAATACCTGAACCACACGCGACTGGAGCACGCAAAAACGCTGTTGAAGGGTTACGAATTGAAGATTAAAGAGGTGGCGCACATTTGTGGGTTTGTTGACAGCAACTACTTCTGCCGCCTGTTTCGCAAAAATACCGAACGTTCGCCATCAGAATACCGTCGGCAGTACCACAGCCAATTGACGGAGAAAGAAGCTAATCCAGAGTAAGATGCGTATGCTGTGGCGCTGAAAGCAGCTTTCGCACGGCGCTCATCACCCGCTGCGGCTCACGCAGAAATGCGCTAATGCCCGACTGAACGTATCGGCTCTGCGTAAAACGCTCTGCTCCTGCCAGTTCAATATCAGTAATCAGCAACACCACATCAGCGCGGTTAATATCCTCTTCCGTCAGGCGATTTTCGGTACCCAACGCACCCTGAGTTTCGATCTTGATGCTCCATTTTTCTTGCTGGCAGAGTTTCTCCAGCCGCTCAGCTGCCATATAGGTATGGGCCACGCCGCTTACGCACGCGGTGACAGCGACCAGATATCGTACAGGTGCGATGGTCATACTATCCTCCTACTGTTACCTGAAATCCGGCGCATTCTGCCATCTTACGTATACTATCCACCTCTTGCGCCGTCGGTACGGGCACTTCTTTCATCAACCAGGGCAAACCGAGCAGGCTGTATTTTGGCTCGCCATATTGATGAAACGGTAGCAGGTGTACCTGCTTTATGCCTAGTGATGACAACATCGTCAACACATGCTGCGTGTTATCTGAATTCATCGTAAAGCCCGGAATCAGCGGCAGGCGAGGTATGACATTAACCCCTTCCTCCACCAATAACCGTAAATTCGCCAGTACACGCGGTAGGTTCATGTTGATGACCTCACGAGCCAGATCTCCATCCATTATTTTGAGATCGAACAACACCTCATCACACTCTTTTGCCAGCGATAACAAGCGACCGGCCGGCGCATCGCCAGCCGTTTCAATTGCACAGCGCACATCCCAGCGCCGCAGACGTTGCAGGAACCGTGTGGCAAAGGGCGCTTGCATCAGCACTTCACCGCCGGAAAGCGTCACCCCTCCACCAGAAGAGCGAAAGAAAATATCATCTTTCATCACTTCACGTTCCAGCTCGTCCAGCGTGATATCACGACCAATACGCTCAAACGCACCGGAGGGACACTCGTCAGCATCACGCAGACAGGGTGTGCAGTGCAGGCATTTACTCTCCCGCCGTACCGTTTCAATACGTGGGGAGAGAGATTCAGGGTTAGCACACCAAGGGCAGGTATGCGGACAGCCTTTAAAAAAGACGACCGTACGAATACCCTGCCCATCATTCAGTGAGTAACGCTGAATGTTGAATATACGCGCGACGTCCTCGCCACGGGGGTCAATTACTTCACAGTTGATGCGCGGTGCGGCGAATGATGTCATCCTGGATCTCCTTCGACAGCTCGACAAAGAAGGCGCTGTAACCCGCCACGCGCACCACCAGCCCGGTGAAATCCTGCGGGCGCTGCTGTGCTTCGCGCAATGTGTCGGCATTTACCACGTTAAACTGGATGTGCTGGAGCTTGAGCTGGGTAAATGCCCGCAGAAAATCCGCCAGCTTGCGTAAACCGGCCTCACCTTCCAGTGTGGCTGGCGTAAACTTCACATTCAGCAACGTCCCATTGGAAAGTAGCGTGTTATCCAGCTTGCTGACCGACTTCAATACCGCCGTCGGTCCTTGCATATCCTGTCCCAGCATCGGCGACAGGCCCCCATCTGCCAGTTGTTCCCCGGCGAAGCGGCCATCCGGTGTTGCCCCAACGACCGAACCCAGCGGCACGTGCGCAGAGACGGTATACGAACCCGGCGTAAATTGCCCGCCGCGTGGATTCTGGTATTTCTCTACCTCTTTGCAGTAATGACGTAGCAGTTCGGCGCTGATGTTATCTACATCATCGATATCGTTGCCGTATTTTTCGAAGCGATTGATCAGCCTGGCGCGAACTTTCTCGCCTTCCGGGGTAGCAAAGTTATCTTTTAGCACCGACAAAAGTTCATCAAAAGATAAGCGCTGTTGTTCGAATACCAGCCCATTGAGCGCATGCAGCGAATCGCTCAGGTTTGCAATACCGATCCCCTGTACGCCGGAGAAGTTATAACGCGCGCCGCCGTCGGTAATATCGCACCCTTTATCCAGACAGTCGCTAATAAACGAGGAGAGCAGCGGCACCGGTGCCCAGTCGCGGTGACCGATATCGCAGATATTACTGCCCTCCACCATCAACGTGATGTAGTGGCTGATTTTGGCACGAATATGCGCCAGGAGATCGTCGTACGTCAGAGTGCGGTTGCCTTCGTTCTCATGCAGACAAATTTCCATCACTTTCAGCAGATTAAACATAGCGATATCGTGCAAACCGTATGTTCTGCCTGGAATAGACAGCTCGACACAGCCTACTACCGCGTAATCCCGCGCATCTTCCAGAGAAACACCGCGATTCAGAAACGCGGGCACCACCACTTCATCGTTAAAGATTTGCGGGATGCCGGTACCAAGACGAATGGTCTGTGCTGTTTTCATCAGGAACGGTGTATCGATCAACGCATTCGTGCGCACACCGAGGTTTGGTTGTGGCAGCTGTACGTTCTGATACGCATCAAGACAGAGGAAAGACAGTACATTTACCGCACTACGACCATTCTCCGTTAATCCCCCCAGTAGCGCGGTGTAGCCTGTTGGGAAGCCAGCGAAATAGCGCGCGCTGCTGGTGGATCGCAGCAGTACGATGTCATTACATTTCACCCACAGGGATTCGAGGATCTCTTGTAAGAATGCCGGGTCTTCCCCCTGCGTCAGCGAAGCCTGATAAAACGGCAGCATATACTGGTCGAAGCGTCCGAGTGAAAGCGAACTGGCGTTGGATTCATATTGCAAAATAATGTTCATGTACCAGAACAGCTGACATGCCTGCCAGAAGGTTTGCGGCTTGCTCTGGGCGTTATGCCGGGAGTTTTCAGCAATCGTCAGTAATTCCTGGCGTCGCTGCGCATCCGGGCAGCTTTCCGCCATCTTCTCTGCCAACATAGCGTAACGCAGAATATGGTTTTGCGAAGCCTCCAGCAGTAGCAGCGCAGCCTGATAAAAGTGATTCTCCGGCTGCTGCAGACAATGCGCTCGCATCTGCGCTACCAGCTCGCCAAGCCCGTGATTCAACAGGCGTGGATAATCAATAATGATATGTCCCTGACCTTTGTCAGTCTGGTTAATGCTAAAAATCTGGGTGCTGACGGCAGCTTTAACCTCATCGGTCATCTGACCGTTGATGAAATCTTTCATCGACCGCTTTTCCCAGTACGGATACAGCACATCACGATAGCGATGTTTATCCTCTTCGCTGATGTCAAAACGGTCCTGCGGACGGGTTGGAAACTGCTCCAGCTCTTTAAGCAGCCAGTAAGGATCCATTTCCGGTGACATAATGCCCGCACGCGGTTTAACAGTACGGTTTCCGGCAATCAGTTCCTCATCACGAATCGAAATCTCAACGTGCTCAAGAATATATGCGGTGGCTTTCGCCCGACGCAGAATAACCGGCTCTCCCTCCGTCTGCTGGTGGCTGGCGGTATATAACAGCGCACGCTCAAGCGAAATTTCACGGTTGTTCTGAAACAGAGCGGTTTTTAAACGTTGGATGCGGTTCGTCATGAGGAACTCCTGCGGGAATAGTTGCCTGATGGCGCTACGCTTATCAGGCCTACGCATCTGTAGGCCGGATAAGGCGAAGCCGCCATCCGGCAAACAAACGGTTAAGCGGTTTGCGCCAGATGCGCGCCAATCTTGCTCATGATGGCGTCGGCACGTTTCACTGCATCGCTGATGTTGACGCGAACGATAGTTTTGCCCGCAAAACGTTCTTCAAATTTAATACCAATGTCCTTGGTCAGAATGACCATGTCGGCTTCCGCCACATCCGCCGCGGTCAGTTCGTTTTCCAGACCGATCGAACCCTGAGTCTCAACCTTTACTTGCCAACCTTTAGCTTTAGCGGCGCTTTCCAGCGCTTAGGCTGCCATATAGGTGTGGGCAACGCCAGAAGGACATGCGGTTACTGCGATAATCTTGGTCATGACTCATTCCTCACTTAATTCATTTCAAAATCTAAATCCAGGTCATCTTCTTTCTGATCGACCTGAGACACTTTTTTCCGCGCCAGACTTTTCAGTACGTTAACGCACACGGCGGTCACTACAGCACCAACGGCAACCGCCGCGATATAACCCAGTTTTCCTTCCACTACAGGCAGAACAATCAGCCCGCCCCAGCCGGCATAACACTGCGCACCAAACAGGGCGGCAGTTACCGTGCCGCAGGCGGAACCCACCATAATCGATGGAATGACGCGCAGCGGATCGGCTGCAGCAAACGGAATCGCGCCTTCCGTTACGCCAACACAACCCATTACCAGCGCAGCTTTACCGGCTTCGCGTTCTTCAGAAGAGAAATTCTTACGACCAATCAGCGTCGCTAAACCTAAACCCAGCGGCGGCACGCAGATCCCTACTGCGGCGATTGCCACCACGGTATAAACCCCCTGCGCCACGCAAATCAGCATGAAGGCATAGGCAACTTTGTTAATTGGCCCTCCCATATCGAAGGCCAACATCAGTCCCATAATTACCGCCAGCAGCACAATGCTGCCCTGCTGCATACCCTGCAGCCACTCGGTCAGGCTAGTGGTTAACGCGCCAACAGGCTCCCCCAGCCCCCACATCATGATGCCTGCGGTGATAAAAGTGCCGACGATGGGAATAACGAAGATAGGCATTACCGAACGCAACACCTTATGTACGGGGATCTTCTTCAGATAATGGACAACGATACCGCCAATAATCCCAGCAATTAATGCGCCAAAGAAACCTGCACCGAAGCTGTTTCCCACCCATGCGCCAATCGCACAAGGGGCCAGAGCAGAACGTTCAGCGATGGAATAGCCGATAAAAGCAGCAAGAAATGGCACCATCAAAGTCAACCCGGCGACGCCAATATCAAACAGCTTTTTAAGATTAGGATCGGTCGCAGCATCCGGTACCGCGCCTTTGCCATACAGCATGACGGAGACAGCCAGCAAAATACCGCCCGCTACGACGAAGGGGATCATATGCGAAACACCGGTCATCAGGTGCTGACGAGTATTTTTCAGGATTTGTACCAACTCTTTCATAAGTCGCTCCCGGGCTGCCTAAAGCCCATATCCATAAACTTGTTGCGGAAAACAATAGGCAATCTGACGCGACGCAAACAGTGGATAAAAAGGCCATTTGCTGGACTTTTGTAATATCAGTACAAAAATGCGATCCGCCTCATAACTTGCAGTTTCTCGGAATTTATAGGGGATACGCTGACTTGTGAGGGATGTCTCACTTTGATGGTTACATTACATTTATCCAGTTTTTGGCAGTTTTGTCACATGGCAGGCTCAGGCGTTGCCCTTTTATCCTGTAGCGAGAAATCGTTATGGGAGATGAGGCTATGGCCCTGATTGTGGAATTTACCTGTGAGCTACCCAATGGCGTACATGCACGCCCGGCAAGCCACATAGAAACGCAGTGCAACACCTTTACTTCGCACATTGAGTGGCACAACCTGCGTACCGAACGTAAGGGCAACGCTAAGAGCGCGTTATCGCTGATTGGCACCGATACTCTGGCGGGTGATAGCTGTCAGTTGCTGATTTCCGGTACAGATGAACAAGCAGCTCACCAGCATCTGAGCCAATGGTTACGTAATGAATTTCCACACTGCGATGCACCGCTAGCGGAAGCCAAAAACAACGAGCTGGAGCCTCTTCCGGCATCGCTCACCCATTTAAATCCACAGCTTTTCCGCGCTCGCACCGTCTGCAGCGGCAGCGCAGGAGGCGTTCTGAGTCTGCTTTCTTCGCTGGATCTTAACGCGCTCAGTAACCTTCCATCCGCTCAAGATATTGAAACCGAGCAAGCGGCACTGGATAACGGTTTAACGCTGTTGATGAAAAATATTGAGTTTCGATTACTCGACAGCGACGGCGCTACCAGTGCGATTCTGGAAGCACACCGCTCGCTGGCAAGCGACCTCTCACTGCGCCAGCACCTGCTCGCCGGCGTATCACGCGGGTTAAGCTGCGCCCAGGCGGTTGTTGAAAGTGCCGGACATTTTTGTGATGAATTCTCCCGTTCAAGCAGCAGTTATTTACAGGAGCGTGCGCTGGATGTACGCGATGTTTGCTTCCAGCTTCTGCAGCAAATTTATGGAGAACAGCGCTTCCCTGCGCCGGGAAAACTGACCCAGCCTACGGTTTGCATGGCGGATGAGCTAACACCGAGCCAGTTCCTCGAACTGGACAAAACATTGCTGAAAGGCTTGCTGTTAAAAAGCGGTGGTACTACGTCACACACGGTGATTCTCGCCCGGTCATTCAACATCCCTACGCTTGTTGACGTAGATATTGAATCTTTGATGCCATGGCTGCAGCAAACAGTTTATATCGATGGTAACGCAGGAGCAGTCGTCGTTGCCCCTAATGAATCCGTCGTACGTTACTATCAGCAAGAAGCCCGTATTCAGGATGCCATTCGGGAACAGCAACGTATCTGGCTGACCCAGGAGGCACGCACGGCTGATGATATCCGCATGGAAGTCGCCGCCAACATCGCCCACTCCGTGGAAGCGCAGGCAGCCTTTAGTAACGGTGCGGAAGCGGTTGGCCTGTTCCGTACGGAAATGCTGTATATGGACCGTACCTGCGCCCCGGATGAGAACGAGCTATACAACATTTTCTGCCAGGCGCTGGAACCCGCACAGGGACGCAGCATTATTGTGCGCACCATGGATATCGGCGGTGATAAACCCGTTGATTACCTGAATATTCCTGCTGAGGCCAACCCGTTCCTCGGTTATCGCGCGGTGCGTATCTATGAAGAATATGCCGCATTGTTTACCACGCAACTGCGATCGATCCTGCGCGCCTCAGCGCACGGTAGCCTGAAAATCATGATCCCAATGATCTCCTCGATGGAAGAGATCCTGTGGGTCAAAGAGAAACTGGCTGAAGCCAAACAGCAGCTACGAAGTGAACACATTCCGTTTGATGAGAAGATCCAGCTCGGTATTATGCTGGAGGTTCCGTCTGTGATGTTCATCATTGACCAATGCTGCGAAGAGATTGATTTCTTTAGTATTGGCAGCAATGACCTAACGCAATACTTACTGGCGGTCGACCGCGACAACGCCAAAGTTACCCGCCACTACAACAGCCTGAATCCGGCCTTCCTGCGCGCACTGGATTACGCCGTGCAGGCAGTACATCGACAGGGGAAATGGATTGGCCTGTGTGGTGAACTGGGTGCCAAAGGTTCTGTACTGCCACTGCTGGTGGGGCTGGGCCTGGACGAACTTAGCATGAGCGCTCCCTCCATTCCCGCCGCCAAAGCGCGGATGGCGCAACTCGACAGCCGCGCCTGCCGTCAGTTGCTGAATCAAGCGATGGCTTGTCGAACTTCGCTGGAGGTCGAACATCTGCTGGCCCAGTTCCGCATGACCCAACAGGATACTCCGCTGGTTACCGCCGAGTGCATCACGCTGGATAGCGATTGGCGCAGTAAAGAAGAGGTCATCAAAGGGATGACCGACAACCTCCTGCTGGCAGGCCGTTGCCGCTATCCACGTAAACTGGAAGCAGATCTGTGGGCACGCGAAGCCGTCTTCTCTACCGGATTAGGTTTTAGCTTCGCCATTCCACACAGCAAATCCGAACATATTGAGCAGTCCACCATCAGTGTAGCGCGCCTGCAAGCGCCTGTACGTTGGGGTGATGATGATGCACAGTTCATTATTATGCTGACGCTCAACAAACATGCCGCTGGCGATCAGCATATGCGTATTTTCTCGCGTCTGGCGCGCCGCATTATGCATGAAGAATTCCGTAACGCGCTGGTTAGCGCCGCCTCAGCCGACGCTATCGCCAGCCTGTTGCAACATGAACTTGAACTTTAAAGAGGATGTTTTTGTATGGAACTTTACCTTGATACCGCCAACGTCGCGGAAGTTGAACGTCTGGCACGCATCTTCCCTATCGCGGGTGTTACCACCAACCCAAGCATTGTAGCGGCAAGCAAAGAATCCATCTGGGATGTACTGCCGCGCCTGCAAAACGCCATCGGCGAAGAGGGTATTTTGTTTGCCCAAACCATGAGTCGAGACGCGCAGGGCATGGTGGAAGAAGCTAAACGCCTGAGCAATGCGGTGCCTGGTCTGGTAGTGAAAATCCCGGTGACATCCGAAGGTCTGGCCGCGATTAAGATGCTGAAAAAAGAGGGCATCACCACGCTAGGAACCGCGGTTTACAGTGCTTCTCAGGGGCTACTGGCTGCGCTGGCGGGAGCTAAATATATCGCACCTTACGTTAACCGTATCGACGCGCAGGGCGGCGACGGAATTCGCACTGTACAGGAACTGCAAACGTTACTGGAACTGCATGCGCCAAACAGCATGGTACTGGCAGCCAGCTTTAAAACCCCACGTCAGGCGCTGGATTGCTTACTGGCAGGATGTGAAGCTATCACCCTGCCATTAGACGTAGCGCAACAAATGCTCAATACCCCTGCGGTAGAGTCAGCAATAGAGAAGTTTGAGCAGGACTGGAACAACGCATTTGGTCACATCAACCTGTGAGGGAAATAAAGTATGGATCGCATTATTCAATCACCTGGTAAGTACATCCAGGGTGCCGATGTTATTACCCGTCTTGGCAGCTACCTCAAACCACTGGCAGAACGCTGGCTGGTCGTTGGGGACAAGTTTGTCTTAGGTTTTGCCCAGGGCGCACTGGAAAAAAGCTTCCAGGATGCCGGACTGGCGCTGGAAATTGCACCGTTTGGCGGCGAATGTTCACAAAACGAAATCGACCGTCTGCGCGGCGTGGCAGAAAAAGCGCAGTGTGGCGCAGTACTTGGTATTGGCGGCGGTAAAACGCTGGATACCGCCAAAGCGCTGGCGCACTTTATGGGCGTGCCTGTCGCCATTGCCCCAACCATCGCCTCTACCGATGCGCCGTGCAGCGCGCTGTCCGTCATTTACACCGATGCCGGTGAATTCGATCGCTATCTGCTGCTGCCCAACAACCCGGACAGGGTCATTGTGGATACCAAAATTGTCGCGGGCGCACCGGCACGTCTGTTAGCTGCGGGTATTGGCGATGCGCTGGCGACCTGGTTCGAAGCCCGTGCCTGTTCACGTAGCGGCGCAACCACCATGGCGGGCGGTCAGTGTACTCAGGCGGCGCTGGCGCTGGCAGAGCTGTGCTTTAATACGCTAATCGAAGAAGGTGAAAAAGCGATGCTGGCAGCCGAGCAGCACGTGGTTACACCAGCACTGGAACGTGTTATTGAAGCCAACACCTATCTGAGTGGCGTCGGTTTTGAA
Organism: Citrobacter sp. Cpo221; assembly: GCF_030332345.1. Taxonomy (NCBI): domain Bacteria; kingdom Pseudomonadati; phylum Pseudomonadota; class Gammaproteobacteria; order Enterobacterales; family Enterobacteriaceae; genus Citrobacter; species Citrobacter sp. Cpo221. The sequence continues at coordinate 98,720 of NZ_JAOWIA010000010.1, read as the reverse complement.
AGCGGTGGTCTGGCAGCGGCTCACGCCATTCATAACGGTCTGACCGCAATCCCGGATGCGCATCACTACTATCACGGCGAGAAAGTGGCTTTCGGTACGCTGACGCAGCTGGTGCTGGAAAACGCGCCGGTCGATGAAATTGAAACCGTTGCAGCACTGTGCCATTCCGTTGGCCTACCGATTACCCTGGCGCAACTGGATATCAAACAGGATATCCCAGCGAAAATGCGCATTGTGGCTGAGGCAGCCTGTGCCGAAGGCGAAACCATCCACAACATGCCTGGCGGCGCGACGCCGGACCAGGTGTATGCCGCCCTGCTGGTGGCTGATCAGTACGGTCAACGTTACCTGCAAGAGTGGGAATAACCTGCAAATAGAAAATCCCCGCAAAAGCGGGGATTTTTTTATTCATACCATGCCGGATCCGCGCAAGCGACATCCGGCATTAGCTGTTACAGCAGATCGAAACGATCCAGGTTCATTACTTTCACCCATGCGGAAACGAAATCTCTCACAAACTTCTCGTGAGCATCGCTGCAGGCATAAACTTCAGCCACTGCGCGCAGTACGGAGTTAGAACCGAACACCAGATCGGCGCGGGTTGCCGTGTATTTTACTTCGCCGCTCAGACGGTCACGACCTTCGAACAGCTCTTTTGACTCATCAACCGCCTTCCACTCATGACGCATATCCAGCAGATTGACGAAGAAGTCAGTGCTGAGTACGCCTGGACGATCGGTAAAGACGCCATGCTGGCTGCCGTCGAAGTTGGCACCCAGTACGCGCATACCGCCCACCAGCACAGTCATTTCCGGTGCGGTCAGCGTCAGCTGCTGTGCTTTATCGATCAGCAGCGACTCGGTGGTCGACACGTCAGGACGAGAGCGGTAGTTACGGAAACCATCGGCAATCGGCTCGAGCAGTTCAAACATCTCAATATCCGTTTGATCCTGGCGCGCATCCACGCGGCCCGGTGCAAAAGGTACTTTGATGCTGACACCCGCAGCGCTAGCCGCCTGCTCTATACCAACAACCCCGGCCAGCACGATAATATCGGCTAACGAAGCGGTATGGGCTGACTTATAAATGCCTTCCAGCACAGGCAGTACGCGTGCCGCGGTAGCATTCACATCCCAGCCACGCTGTGGGTCCAGCGCCAGACGCGCACCGTTAGCGCCGCCACGTTTATCCCCACCGCGGAAAGTTGATGCGGAAGCCCACGCTACCGATACCAGTTCGCCCACGGACAACCCGGAAGCGGCGATGGTCGCCTTCAGCTTCAGAATATCTTCTTCGCTTGGGTTGAAGAACGCATGCGGCAGCGGGTCTTGCCAAATCAGATCTTCTTTTGGTACTTCCGGTCCGATGTAGCGCGATTTTGGCCCCATATCACGGTGCGTCAGCTTAAACCATGCACGGGCAAACGCTTCGTTAAACGCCTGCGGATCGTTCAGGAAACGGCGGGAGATCTTTTCGAACTCAGGATCAAAACGCAGCGTCAGGTCGGTAACCAGCATCGTCGGCTTACGTTTTTTCGATGGATCAAACGGATCGGGAATAATTTCTGGTGCGTCAACGGCTTCAAACTGAATCGCGCCTGCCGGACTGCGAGTTTGTACCCACTCGTATTTGAACAGGTTCTCGAAGAAATAGTTGCTCCATTGGGTCGGCGTCTGCGTCCACACAACTTCCAGACCGGAAGTAATTGCGTCTGCACCCGCGCCGCTGCCGTAGCTGCTGGCCCAGCCCAGGCCCTGCGCTTCAATCGGCGCGGATTCTGGATCGGCGCCAACGTGCGAAGCCGGTGCTGCGCCGTGGGTTTTGCCCAACGTATGACCGCCGCCAATCAGCGCCACGGTTTCTTCGTCGTTCATGCCCATGTTACCGAAGGTCGCACGAATCGCCGCTGCCGCTGAGAGCGGTTCGCCGCTATGGTCCGGCCCTTCTGGGTTTACATAGATAAGACCCATTTCGGTCGCGCCCAAAGGCGCTTTCGCCAGCTCTTCCGGGTGACGGTGGGTCAGCCAGGCTTTTTCATCACCCCAGTTTACGTCGAGATCCGGTTCCCAGACATCTTCACGACCAGCACCGAAGCCGAAGGTGCGGAAGCCGGAGTTTTCCAGCGCCACGTTGCCCGCGAGGATAAACAGGTCGGCCCAGGATATTTTCTGACCATATTTCTGCTTGATAGGCCACAGCAGGCGACGCGCTTTATCCAGGCTGACGTTATCTGGCCAGGAGTTCAGTGGAGCAAAACGCTGCTGTCCGCGACCCGCGCCACCGCGTCCATCGATGGAGCGATAGGTCCCTGCACCGTGCCATGCCATGCGGATAAATAATCCGGCATAGGTTCCCCAGTCAGCGGGCCACCACGGTTGAGATTCGGACAGAAGGGCTCTGAGATCCCCTTTCAGGGCAGAATAGTCGAGTTTGCTAAACTCTTTACGGTAGTCGAAGTCCTCACCCAGCGGGTTCGAACGATTAGAATGTTGGTTTAAAAGATCAACGCGGAGTTGATTTGGCCACCAGTCGCGGTTATTCGTTCCTGCTCCCGCGCTCTGATCGTGACCGCCCTGATGAAAAGGACACTTACCGGCAGTTGATGCGTTCTGGCTATCGTCGGACATGCTCATCTATATGCTCCCTTTACAGTGTTCTGACTACGATATACACCACCAGAGATAAGATATAGTCGAAATAACCCACAGATTCGATAGCTAATTCCTTTTATATTTTAAGTTACAGAGATGTAGATCAAAATGATCAAAAAAAAGCCCTCCGTAGAGGGCTGGGGCATCTGTTTAATTCGGTCTTACACCCAGTGTGTGACAAATTGCGTAGCTCATCTCGGCGCGGTTGAGCGTATAGAAGTGAAAATCTTTCACCCCTTCGCGACTGAGGATCTTCACCATGTCCATGGCAATATTCGCACCCACCAGCTTACGGGTTTCGGCATCATCATCCAGACCATCAAACATGGTCGACATCCAGGAAGGGATACGAACATTGGTCATATCGGCAAATTTTTTCGCCTGTTTAAAGTTAGATACCGGCAAGATGCCCGGAATAATTTCCACATCGATACCCGCAGACACGCAGCGATCACGAAAACGCAGATAGCTTTCTACATCGAAGAAAAACTGGGTGATCGCGCGGTTTGCACCGGCATCTACCTTCCGCTTCAGGTTCAGCAGATCGGCCTGAGCGCTCTTCGCTTCCGGGTGTACTTCCGGATAAGCCGCAACGGAGATATCAAAATCCGCAACGTCTTTCAGCAGAGTCACCAGGTCAGAGGCATACATATCCGGTTTACCGCTTCCCGGCGGCAAGTCACCGCGCAGAGCAACAATATGACGAATACCGTTATTCCAGTAGTCCTGAGCAATGGTCCGCAGCTCATCGCGGGTTGCATCAATACAGGTCAGGTGCGGAGCCGCTTCAAGACCCGTGCGATCCTTAATACCTTTAATAATGCTGTGCGTGCGGTCGCGCTCACCAGAGTTTGCACCGTAGGTGACTGAAACAAACTTCGGCTTCAGGCTGCTCAGGCGATCGATGGAATTCCACAGGGTTTGCTCCATTTCACTGGTGCGCGGCGGGAAAAACTCAAATGAAACGTTAATCTGACCCTGCACTTCCGCCAGGCTCTGATTCAGGGCTTCCCGCTGGTTGGCGTGAAAAAAGCTCATACCTTACCTCATCAATCTTTTGTCGTTATATGTTGTGTTGTGAACTGCTATACGTTTAGACGTCTAGATGTAAAAATGACGGAAAAGCACGCTGGCGTCAACACAAAAATCATCGTTAAAGGTGAGGAATACTCAGCCAACGTGAAAAAAATTCACATCAGCCTGAAAGATGGGGGATTGCGGCACGACCGTCTGCAAGCCGTTAACGAGAGCGGTGACAGCCTCGCCTCTGGCCAGAGCGCGGGTAAGACGCAATACGGGTAGGTTTAACCCAGGATGAGAGTTGAAGTGATTATGCAGAAGGCTGTTGACGTATTTTATCCGGCCAGGGTCACAAACGAACCGTCGGCCGGATCATCCGGCAACAAAAACTACAGCAGCTGCGCCAGACGGTTGATGTCTGACTGAATAGCGCCGGCGGTGACGTCACGACCTGCGCCCGGTCCACGGATCACCAGCGGGTTATCGCGATACCAGCGGCTTTCAATGGCGAATACGTTATCACACGGCAACAGCGCCGCCAGCGGGTGTTCAGGACGAACCGCTTCAACACCAACGCGCGCTTTACCGTTAGCATCAAAACGCGCCACATAGCGCAGCACCAGCCCCATTTCACGCGCCGCTTCCAGACGCTGCACCATCTGCTCGTTCAGCTCATCGCCATTCTCAAAGAAATGGTCAATAGAGCCTTCTTCACAGTGCGCAGGCACCAGCGATTCCACGCGAACCTGGTCCGGTTCGATGTCGTAACCCGCTTCACGCGCCAGAATCACCAGCTTACGCATCACATCTTTGCCGGAAAGATCTACGCGCGGATCGGGTTCAGTCAGACCCTGTTGCCACGCCTGATCCACCAGATCGGTGAACGGGACCGTGCCATCAAATTGCAGGAACAACCACGACAACGTGCCTGAGAAGATCCCGCTGATCGACAGAATGGTATCTCCGCTATCAATCAGATCGCGCACGGTATGGTTGATCGGCAAGCCTGCACCCACGGTGGCGTTATACAACCAGTGGCGACCGGTTTTTTCAAAAGCGTCATGAATTTGGCGATAATTATGACTGCTGCTCGCCCCCGCCAGTTTGTTGGCGCTGATAACGTGGAAACCATGGCTGGCAAAATCCAGATACTGATCCGCCAGTTGCTCGCTGGCAGTAACGTCCAGCACCACTAAATCATCATACGGGTGAGCACGCATCCACAGGAATAGAGACTCTTCATCCTGCTCTACTGCCTCGTCATCAAAGAAAGCTAACGCGCGGCTGGCATCCAGCCCTTCGTAATTCAGCAGACTACGACGGCTATCAACCACACCCGCCAGCACAAACTCTAATCCGGTGCGCGCCGAGAGCGTGCTCTGCTCGCGAGCGAACAGCTCCAGCCAGCGCGAGCCAATGTTGCCTTTGCCGAACAGCACCAGACCAATGCGTTTTTCCGCACGGAAGATTGACTGATGCAGACCCTGAATCAGGCTCTCCGTTGGCCCAGTACGCAGTACCGCGACCAGGCTGATACCCTCTTCCGACTGCCAGGTGAATTCAACCGGCTGACCTTTCAACTGTTGCCAGAAACGGTGGCAGTGCAGCGGGTTACGAGTGACGCCCGCCCCGACCATCGCCACCAGCGCCAGCCCCTGGCGCAGACGCAGCTCGCCTGGCAGACCAGCTTCATCCAGAATTTTTAGTGCGCCATCGGCGACTTCGGAGGTATAGCAAAATTGCAGCAGTTGGCGGTCAGGATGCACACCCACTGCCAGCGGACGCACCTGGGTACGTTTTAAAACCTGATCAATCTCTTTATAAGCCAGCTTAAAGTCCTGGCCAGTCGGAACCAAAAACTCAATCAGGCAGACGTCATCATGACTGGTCACAATACGCGCCCCGGTACCGGAGGCTAGTACGCGTTCAATGCGCGTTGAACCCTGCTCCGGCGTATAGCTACAACGCAGCTGGAGATCGATATCGCTACCGGAAACCGGCTGTAAGGTACGGGCATGGAGAACCGGTGCCGCCAGACGCGCCAGTTCGCTGGCTTCATCCAGACGCAGCAGCGGCAGCAAACAGGCGTCTTTTACTTTACGCGGATCCGCGCTGTAAACCCCGGCGACATCGCTCCAGATAGTTACGCGAGAAACGCCCGCCAGCGCGCCAACCTGCGTCGCCGAGTAGTCGGAGCCGTTACGCCCCAGCAGGACCGTTTCACCGGAATTGCTGCGGCTAATAAAGCCGGTAACCACCAGCCGTTTACCCGGATGCTGCGCCAGCAGTTGCTGTAGCAGCGGGTAAGAAAGACCTTCATCTACCTGCGGCTGGGCACCGCGTTCAGCACGTAAAAAATCGCGCGCATCCAGCCAGGCTGACTCCAGCCCCTGTTGGTTAAGGACCGCAGACATCAAACGCGCGGACCATACCTCACCATGCCCAACAACCTCAGCATAGACGGCATCGTTCACACCGCTGTCGAGTAATCCGGCCAGACGCTCCAGATCGTGAATAAACGCGCCAATCAGTCCATCCGCTACCTCAGGAGGTAACAAACCGCTGATAAGCTCACTTTGATAGCGACGTAACGCCTGTTGAACCTGATGCGCAGAAAGGCGATCGGTCTGGCTTAATTTCAGCCAGCTAATCAACTGGTTAGTGGTACTGCCTGCGGCTGAAACAACCATCATGTCATCAGGCTGCGAGTAATCCGCCATAATGCCTGCGACACGCAGATAACATTTCACGTCTGCCAGACTACTACCACCAAATTTGTGCAGTTGACGACCCTTCGCCCCTGCCTGCGCAATCACACTCATGTTTACCCCTTGTTTGCAGCCCGGAAGCCATTTTCCAGGTCGGCAATTAAATCTTCGCCATCTTCAATACCGGTGGAGATACGCAGCAGCGTTTCGGAAATCCCGGCAGCAGCACGCGCTTCTGGTGCCATGCCCGCGTGTGTCATGGTTGCGGCGTGGGAGATCAAACTTTCAACGCCCCCTAACGATTCCGCCAGCGTAAACAATGACAACCCGCCGAGGAAACGGCGCAGCGTTTGCTCATCGCCATCCAGTTCAAAACTTAACATCGCGCCAAAGCCTTTTTGCTGACGCGCAGCAATCTCATGGCCCTGATTATCCGGCAATGACGGGTGATACAATTTTTTCACCAGCGGCTGAGTTTGCAGATAATCGACTATCGCCTGAGCATTACGTTGCGCCACCTCCATTCGAGGAGACAGAGTACGCAGGCCGCGCAACAGCAGATAACTATCAAACGCGCCGCCGGTCACACCAATATTATTCGCCCACCATGCCAGTTCAGTGACCGTTTCCGGATCTTTCGCTATCACAACACCAGCCACCACGTCTGAGTGACCGTTTAAATATTTCGTGCATGAATGCAACACCAGATCGGCGCCCAATGCCAGTGGATTTTGCAGTGCCGGGCTTAAAAAAGTGTTGTCGACCACGCTGACCGCGCCAGCTTCACGCGCCAGCTGACAGATTTTCGCAATATCCACCACGCGCAGCAGCGGGTTGCTTGGGCTTTCTACCAGCACCAGCTTCGGTTTTTCCGCCAATGCGGCCTGCAATGCCTGCTCATCTCCTTGATCGACAAACAGGACGCGGTAACAGCCACGTTTTGCCAGACTGTCAAACAGTCGATAGCTCCCGCCGTAGCAGTCATGCGGTGCGACCAGCAGATCGCCTGGCTTGAGGAAGACCGTGGTCACCAGATGAATCGCCGACATGCCAGTATTGGTCAGCACAGCACCAGCACCGCCTTCCAGTTCCGCCAGCGCACGCTGAACAACATCGCGCGTTGGGTTGCCGCGACGCGAATAGTCATGGGCGCGAGGTTCATTAAATCCGGTAAAGTTATAGGTGCTGGAGAGGTGAATCGGCGGGACAACGCAACCGTACTGTTCGTCGTCATTTAACCCGCTACGCACTGCGATGGTGGCCTGTTTACGCGTCATATTGAGGAGATCCTGGCTGAGTCGGTGAAAAGTCAGACACCAGAGTAATCATAGTTACGATAGCCGTCAATACATCTGGACATCTAAACTTCTTTGCGTATAGATTGAGCAAACTGGAAATAGCCGTTAAAATTATATGCATTAGCGTACATCTGCGTCGGCTTACTTCGTGTCAGGGCCACGCCACTACGATAAACTACGCGCAATTATGGTCCGGGCTCAGGTTCTGGCCTCAATATTAATGACGAAGAGGATTAGGTATCTCATGGCTGAATGGAGCGGCGAATATATCAGCCCATACGCTGAGCACGGTAAGAAGAGTGAGCAAGTCAAAAAAATTACGGTTTCCATTCCTCTGAAGGTGTTAAAAATCCTTACCGATGAACGCACGCGTCGTCAGGTGAACAACCTGCGCCACGCCACCAACAGTGAACTGCTGTGTGAAGCGTTTCTGCATGCTTTTACTGGGCAACCCTTACCCAACGATGACGACCTGCGTAAAGAACGCAGTGATGAAATCCCGGAAGAAGCAAAGGTAATCATGCGTGAACTGGGTATCAACCCGGAAACGTGGGAATACTGATAGTTAGAACAGCAATGGGCGTGTAGAGGCGGGAATGCTCCCGCCTTTTCTCACTGTGTTACTTACTAATACCATTGAGTTTATTCAATGTTTCTTCCATTTTGAGCGTTTCCGTACGGTTCAATGGATAGAAATAAATCAGAATGACCGCCGCCAAAAACAGGCATAGCGCCGGCAAGAGATTCGCCATCGTATAAATATTTTCCTGCACAATGCTGGTTTGCACTGCACCACCTGTTGACGATGATTGATAGCCAATGATAGCCAACATAAAGCCACCAATCGCCCCTGCGCATGCCTGACCAACCTTGCGCGCAAAGAAGTTCACACCATAAACCGTGCCATCCTCGCGATCGCCAGTGACATACTGATGGTAGTCACAAACATCAGTCATAAACGCCCAAATCATCAGGTTGAATAACCCTGCACCCAGTGTCGCCAGGAACAAGAAAACCAGATAGACCTTTGCATCCGTAATGTGGACAAAGTACATAATCACATACATGACCACGGCAAAAAGCAACGCGCCTACGCTGGCTTCTTTTTTACCAAACCGCTTCGTGAGCCAGGATGCCGATGGCGCCAGCAAAACCAGGGAACCAAAGGTAAACAGCAACGCGACTGACATCGCCTCTTTATTGTGGAAATAGTCATTAAACAGGTAAGTCATGTTGGTACCGGACAACCCCTGATTAATTACAATCAGCAAATCCACAACCACTAAAACAATCAGCGCCTTATTGCGTGCCAGTCCCTTCAGCAACACCGAAACGGGCATGCTCTCTTTTCTCTCCACGCGCACGCGCTCCGTCGTTAAATGACAGGTCAAGGATAAAAAGATCAAGCCCAGCACTGCGCAACCAATGGAAATCCAGAAGAAGTGTTGCCCGGAAATCACCTGGCTTCCGTCCACCAGGGTGGTGTACATCAGGATCGGAATGAAAAAGCCAGTTGCCCCACCGCCAATTGCTGACCCAACGCTACGCCAGGTTGAAAGCGATACACGATCATCCGGATTCGAGCTAATCGCCGCAGACATAGCACCGTACGGAATACTCACGGTCGATAACAGCGAACCGTAAATGAAATAGGAGCAACAGATGTAGATGATTTTCGCCGTATAAGAAAAATCATTCACAAACGGCAGGAACAGGACAACCGCAATGATGCAAAATGGATACTTCATGCGACGCACCCACGGGTTGAAACGTCCATGTACCGTCAGTTTAGAGGTATCGCATAAGCGCCCTACACCAACATCAACGAACGCATCAAAGAGTTTGGTCACAAAATAGAGTGAGCCAACAATAACGCCGGAAATACCGAGGACGTTAGTGTAATAAATCATTAAAAAACTATTAACTAAGCCAAGAATAAAACAGGTTCCGAGGTCACCACATAAATAACCGATTTTATCTCTAATTCCGAAAGGCCTGACGGCAGTGGTTTCATTATTTCCGATAATAGTTCCATCATTAGACATGATGTCAACTCCTTAGACATATTATTCACACAAACTATGCTTATCGACGTAATCAGCCAATACGAAAACTATTACCGATTAGAAGTTATAACCAAGACCGACACGATAACGGGTCTGACGATCGTCTGTAGTGGTAGTGTTATAACCCGAGGAAACGTTGCCAACTTCAACAAATGGAACCCATGAGCCTAGTTTATACGCCACGCGGAAGTTATATTCATAATCATCTTTCCGGTTGTTATATAAATCTTCGCTATCGGCAATTTTATAAATACCATTTAGCTCAAACATCCAGTCATTGACGTTATAACCAAGCCAGGCTTCCGGACGATAGACCATGCGGTCATCTTTGCCGTCAGTGTTTCTGCGCATGTACTCCTGACGATAGCGGAACGCGGTCCACCAGTTGTCGTTGATGTTGTACTGCACGCGGATATAAGGCTTATAAATCGCGATATTATCGCCCGTTTCGATCGCAATGCCGGGCTGCCAGACAAGACCCTGCCATGTGAACTGGTAGCTTGCGGTATACTCGTTACCGTTACTTTCCATATTATTCCACGCATCATTTGACTGCGTGTTTTCGGAACGAGAAATGGCTTCGACTGCGACACCAAAACCCGTGGCAAAACGGTGAGACATATACACACGATCGTAATTACGTCCATCGTCATAATATTCATGTCGGTAATCAACATAACCCGCCTGTGCGGCCGCAGAGAATAATGGAATCAGTAATAACGCAGATTTAAATTTCATGACAATCCCTCTTCACACTCAACAACGGAAATAACCCATCTCGTTTGTCCATAAAATGGGAAAACAAAAAGGCTTTTAGATTAATTTTATATTTCCACGAAAGTGTATTTTAGAAAGAAAGCAGAAACCTTTGGTATTTTGCCAGGAGCTGGTAAAAGTGGCAAAAGACAGAAGATAAAAAGGACGCAGATCACCAGTTGCAATATTTTATCGAAAAAATAAAACACCGTTTTATTTATTGAATAAAATAGATTATTCAATACATCAATATATATTTCAGTTCTGAAGCGCAGAAACAAAAAAAGCGCCATAAGGCGCTTTTTTCTGACAGCTGAAACTTACTTGCTGCCTGGGATGCTGAAACGCTTGTTGAAGCGATCAACACGGCCACCGGTAGCAACATCACGCTGCTTGCCAGTATAGAACGGGTGGCACTGACCGCACACGTCCAGGTTCAGATCGTGACCGACGGTAGAGCGGATTTTCATGACGTTACCGCAAGAGCAGTTTGCAGTAATTTCTTCGTATTTCGGGTGAATATCTTTTTTCATGGGAAAACCTCGGTTTAAGGCCGCGTCGCTCTTCCAGCCCTAACGCCAGACACCACGCGATGTTAATTATTCCCCGTCACCTTTCACACTGCTGATGCGTTGCCTGCGTTCACTCACTCTGGTCACATAGTTCACTATGCTCCCAGAGATTCGCTCGCTTGCCGCCTTCCAGCAGCGCGAAACTCTCGGGTAATGGTCAGTATTTGACGCAATCAATTTGCATCAAAGGCGGCGAATCATACAGAAATTAACCTGCTCATGCAAACTGATCCGCATTCTACCCTCCACTAATGTGTATACTAACCCGCCAGATTTCAAGTCAGGATGATTCAATGCCCGTTGCGCACGTTGCCTTACCTGTTCCGCTACCTCGCACCTTTGACTACCTCCTGCCGGAAGGCTTGAGTGCCAAAGCCGGGTGTCGTGTACGCGTGCCCTTTGGCAAGCAGCAGGAGCGCGTGGGTATCGTCCTTTCCGTCAGCGAGCACAGTGAACTGCCGCGGAGCGAATTGAAAGCCGTTCTAGAAGTGCTGGACAGCGAACCGGTCTACTCGACCTCTGTCTGGCGTCTGCTGTTGTGGGCGGCTGATTATTATCATCATCCCATCGGTGACGTACTGTTTCACGCTCTGCCAATTTTACTGCGCCAGGGACGCCCGGCGACAAACGCGCCCATGTGGTACTGGTTTGCCACTGAAGAAGGCCAGGTTATTGACCTCAACAGCCTAAAGCGTTCTCCCAAGCAGCAACAGGCGCTAGCTGCGCTACGCCAGGGGAAAATCTGGCGCGACCAGGTGGCTGAACTGGAATTTAATGATGCCGCATTACAGGCACTGCGGAAAAAAGGGCTGTGCGATCTGGCGAGCGAAACACCAGGCTTTAGCGACTGGCGTACGCACTACGCGGTTTCCGGTGAGCGTCTGCGGCTGAACACCGAGCAGGCCACCGCCGTCGGGGCGATTCACAGCGCCTCAGACAGTTTTAGCGCCTGGCTATTAGCGGGCGTAACGGGATCAGGCAAAACAGAAGTCTATCTCAGCGTTCTGGAAAACGTCCTTGCCCAGGGCAAGCAGGCGCTGGTGATGGTGCCGGAGATTGGCCTGACGCCGCAAACTATTGCCCGTTTTCGCGAACGCTTCAATGCGCCGGTCGAAGTCCTGCACTCTGGTTTAAACGACAGCGAACGTCTTTCAGCCTGGCTGAAAGCCAAAAACGGCGAGGCGGCGATTGTTATCGGCACACGCTCGTCGCTGTTTACGCCGTTTAAAAATCTCGGCGTGATTGTCATCGACGAAGAACACGACAGCTCTTATAAACAGCAGGAAGGCTGGCGCTATCATGCGCGCGACCTCGCGGTTTACCGCGCCCATAGCGAGCAGATCCCGATTATTCTCGGCTCAGCCACCCCGGCGCTGGAAACGCTGTGCAACGTGCGGCAGAACAAATACCGCATGCTGCGCCTGACGCGCCGCGCCGGAAATGCGCGCCCAGCCACTCAGCACGTGCTGGATCTCAAAGGTCAGCAGGTGCAGGCCGGTCTAGCCCCTGCGCTGATCGCCCGTATGCGTCAGCACCTGCAGGCGGATAACCAGGTGATCCTGTTTTTGAACCGTCGTGGTTTTGCGCCTGCGCTGCTGTGCCACGACTGTGGTTGGATTGCCGAATGTCCGCGTTGCGATCATTACTACACGCTACATCAGGCGCAGCACCACCTGCGTTGCCACCACTGCGACAGCCAGCGCCCAATACCGCGTCAGTGCCCTTCCTGCGGTTCGACGCATATGGTTCCGGTAGGACTCGGCACCGAACAGCTTGAGCAGGCTCTGGCACCTTTTTTCCCCGGTGTGCCAATTTCACGTATAGATCGCGACACCACCAGCCGTAAAGGGTCGCTGGAGCAGCATCTGGCGGAAGTGCATCGCGGCGGCGCACGAATACTTATAGGCACGCAAATGCTGGCCAAAGGCCACCACTTCCCGGACGTCACTCTGGTGGCGCTGCTGGACGTTGACGGCGCGCTATTCTCCGCAGATTTCCGGTCAGCAGAACGCTTCGCCCAGCTCTATACGCAGGTCTCTGGCCGTGCCGGACGCGCCGGGAAGCAAGGCGAAGTGGTGCTGCAAACGCACCATCCTGAACATCCGCTGCTGCAAACCTTGCTGTATAAAGGCTATGACGCGTTTGCCGAACAGGCGCTGGCCGAGCGACAAACGCTCCAGCTTCCACCGTGGACCAGCCATGTGATCGTGCGGGCAGAAGATCATAACAACCAGCATGCACCAATGTTCTTGCAGCAACTACGGAATCTCATTCAAGCCAGCCCGTTGGCCGATGACAAACTCTGGGTGCTCGGCCCGGTTCCCGCACTGGCGCCCAAACGCGGTGGTCGTTATCGTTGGCAAATATTGTTGCAACATCCATCACGAATTCGCCTGCAACATATCGTCAGCGGCACGCTGGCACTGATCAATACGCTACCCGATGCACGCAAGGTTAAATGGGTGCTGGATGTCGATCCCATCGAGGGATAACCCCTCACGATGCGAGGCGGATCGTAAAATTAAAGATCCATCACACTTTTTATGAAAATTCTGTAACCGCTTCCATTCACTATCTGATAAAAATGTTTCAGATGAAGGTTATCCAGGGACGAGTCTGTGCCAGCAGCTCTCTGGCGAGGAGAAAGAGTGAAACCGAATAAGCAGGTTGCCGCCGCTACGATGAAAGATGTTGCTCTGAAGGCGAAAGTCTCAACGGCAACCGTATCCCGCGCATTAATGAACCCGGACAAAGTCTCGCAGTCAACCCGTAACAAGGTTGAGCAGGCAGCGCTGGAAGTGGGATATCTACCCCAATCAATGGGACGTAACGTTAAGCGTAATGAGTCGCGTACCATTCTGGTGATTGTGCCGGATATCTGCGATCCGTTTTTTAGCGAAGTGATTCGTGGCATTGAAGTGACTGCCGCAGAACAGGGATACCTGGTGCTTATTGGCGACTGCGCGCACCAGAACCAACAGGAAAAGACGTTTCTTAACCTCATTATCACCAAGCAGATCGATGGCATGGTACTGCTCAGCTCGCGCCTGCCGTTTGATGCCAGCGTGGAAGAGCAGCGCAATTTACCGCCGATGGTCATGTCCAACGAGTTCGCGCCAGAGCTGGAACTCCCCACCGTGCACATTGATAACCTCACCGCCGCCTTTAACGCGATGAATTATCTGCTGGAACTGGGGCATAAACGCATTGGCTGTATCGCCGGCCCCGAAGATATGCCGCTGTGCCATTACCGTCTGCAAGGCTACGTTCAGGCATTACGCCGCAGCGGAATTACGGTCGATCCGCATTTTATCGCGCGCGGTGACTTTACCTATGAAGCGGGAGCCAATGCGTTGAAGCAGCTCCTTGAACTACCGCAGCCGCCTACCGCTGTCTTTTGTCACAGCGACGTCATGGCGCTGGGCGCACTCTCTTACGCCAAACGTCAGGGTCTGAAAGTCCCTGACGATTTATCCATTATTGGCTTTGATAACATTTCGCTCACGGAATTTTGTGATCCACCCCTGACAACCGTCGCACAGCCGCGTTTCGATATCGGACGTGAAGCTATGCTGTTACTGCTCGATCAATTACAAGGGCAGAGCGTCAGCAGTGGCTCACGTTTACTGGACTGCGAGCTTATTATTCGGGGTACTACCCGGGCACTGACGTAAAGTAAAGTGCTTTCGGACTCCCCTGTCTGGTCAAAGGCCCGCCGCTTAAGTAACATGGCGGGCTGACGAACGAATAAATACAGCGAAACGATAGTGGCACAACGAGATTATGTACGTCGCGGCCAACCGGCACCTTCGCGGCGCAAGAAGAGCACATCACGGAAAAAACAACGCAATACGCCTGCGGTATCGCCCGCAATGGTTGCTATTGCTGCAGCCGTACTCGTGACCTTTATCGGTGGTCTGTACTTCATTACGCATCACAAGAAAGAAGAGTCCGAAACGCTGCAAAACCAGAAAGTCACCGGTAATGGCATTCCGCCAAAACCGGAAGAGCGCTGGCGATACATCAAAGAGCTGGAGAGCCGTCAGCCTGGCGTACGTGCGCCTACCGAACCGTCTGCGGGCGGCGAGGTGCTGAATGCCGATCAGCTAACCAATGAGCAGCGTCAGCTATTGGCGCAAATGCAGGCTGATATGCGTCAACAGCCGACACAGCTCAACGAAGTACCGTGGAACGAGCAAACGGCTGAACAGCGCCAGCAAACGCTGCAGCGTCAGCGTCAGGTGCAACAGCAGCAGTGGAACAATGCCCAGCAGCAAACGCGTACAGCACAAGCCGCGCCGGTACAACAGCCGAAAGCGCAGCCAAAACCGGCGGCGCAACAGCCGTATCAGGATCTGCTGCAAACGCCAGCGCATACCACCGCTGCTCAGCCAAAACCGCAGCCGGCCGCGCCAATAACCAATGAAACGCAGCCGCCAAAACAGACGGCTGAGAAAAAAGATGAACGCCGCTGGATGGTTCAGTGCGGATCATTTAAAGGCGCTGAGCAGGCAGAAACTGTGCGTGCACAGCTGGCCTTTGAAGGCTTTAACTCCCGTATAACCACCAATAACGGCTGGAATCGTGTGGTCATTGGTCCGGTCAAAGGCAAAGAGAATGCCGACAACACCATCAGCCGCCTGAAGGTTGCTGGTCACACAAACTGCATTCGACTCTCTACTGGGGGTTGAAACCCCCAAAATCTCCCCCATCTATACTTGCATTACGCCCCGTACACTGTGCGGGGCCTGTACATTGCATTTGTAACCAAGGGGTCTGCTCGTGACAACAATAGTAAGCGTACGCCGTAACGGCCATGTGGTAATCGCCGGTGATGGTCAGGCCACACTGGGTAACACCGTAATGAAAGGCAACGTGAAGAAAGTCCGCCGTCTGTACAACGATAAAGTCATCGCGGGCTTTGCGGGCGGTACTGCGGATGCATTCACGCTGTTTGAACTGTTTGAACGCAAGCTGGAAATGCACCAGGGTCACCTGGTGAAAGCTGCCGTTGAACTGGCAAAAGACTGGCGTACCGACCGTATGCTGCGCAAACTCGAAGCGCTGCTGGCCGTCGCAGATGAAACTGCATCGCTCATCATCACCGGTAACGGCGATGTCATCCAGCCAGAAAACGATCTGATTGCTATCGGCTCCGGCGGTCCCTACGCCCAGGCTGCTGCACGCGCTCTGCTTGAAAACACCGAGCTTGGCGCACGCGAGATTGCTGAGAAAGCGTTGGATATTGCAGGGGATATCTGCATTTATACCAACCACTTCCATACCATCGAAGAATTGAACTCCAAAGCGTAAGGATCCCCCATGTCTGAAATGACCCCACGCGAAATTGTCAGCGAACTGAACAAACACATCATCGGCCAGGATAACGCTAAGCGTTCCGTGGCGATCGCCCTGCGTAACCGCTGGCGTCGTATGCAGCTCAACGAAGAGTTGCGCCATGAAGTCACGCCGAAAAACATTCTGATGATTGGCCCGACCGGCGTCGGTAAAACCGAAATCGCCCGTCGTCTGGCAAAACTGGCCAACGCGCCGTTCATCAAAGTCGAAGCAACAAAATTCACCGAAGTCGGCTATGTTGGTAAAGAAGTTGACTCCATCATCCGCGATCTGACCGATGCGGCCATCAAAATGGTCCGCGTGCAGGCAATCGAGAAAAACCGCTTCCGTGCCGAAGAGATGGCGGAAGAGCGCATTCTCGACGTGCTGATCCCACCGGCTAAAAATAACTGGGGACAGTCAGAGCAGCCGCAGGAACCTTCTGCAGCACGTCAGGCGTTCCGTAAAAAACTGCGTGAAGGCCAACTGGATGATAAAGAGATTGAAATCGATCTCGCGGCCGCACCGATGGGCGTTGAAATTATGGCGCCTCCGGGAATGGAAGAGATGACCAGCCAGCTGCAGTCCATGTTCCAGAACCTCGGCGGTCAGAAACAAAAACCGCGTAAGCTGAAAATCAAAGACGCGATGAAGCTGCTGATTGAAGAAGAAGCGGCCAAACTGGTGAACCCGGAAGAGCTGAAACAGGAAGCTATCGACGCCGTTGAACAGCACGGGATCGTGTTTATCGACGAAATCGACAAAATCTGTAAGCGCGGTGAATCCTCCGGCCCGGACGTGTCCCGTGAAGGCGTACAGCGCGACCTGCTGCCGCTGGTTGAAGGCTGCACTGTCTCCACCAAGCACGGCATGGTGAAAACAGATCACATTCTGTTTATCGCTTCTGGTGCATTCCAGGTAGCCAAACCGTCCGACCTGATCCCAGAACTGCAGGGTCGTCTGCCGATTCGTGTCGAGCTGCAGGCGCTGACCACCAGCGATTTTGAGCGTATCCTTACCGAACCGAATGCCTCCATCACCGTCCAGTACAAAGCGCTGATGGCGACTGAAGGTGTGGACATCAACTTCACTGAATCCGGTATTAAACGCATTGCCGAAGCGGCCTGGCAGGTTAACGAAACCACCGAAAACATCGGTGCACGTCGTCTGCATACCGTTCTGGAACGTCTGATGGAAGATATTTCCTATGATGCGAGCGATTTGAACGGCCAAAGCATCACAATTGATGCCGAATATGTGAGCAAACATCTGGATGCGCTGGTCGCAGATGAAGATCTGAGCCGTTTTATCCTATAATCGCGTTCAATGCATTTTCATCACTGTTGATGGGGCTGATAAAGCCCCATTTTTATTGGCGCTAAATATGACTGAACAACAACAAATTAGCCGCTCACAAGCCTGGCTGGAAAGTTTACGACCTAAGACCTTACCGCTCGCCTTCGCGGCGATCATCGTCGGTACGGCATTAGCATGGTGGCAAGGATACTTCGATCCGCTGGTTGCTCTGCTGGCATTGATTACGGCGGGACTGCTGCAAATTCTGTCCAATCTCGCTAACGACTATGGCGATGCCGTCAAAGGCAGCGACAAGCCCGACCGTATTGGACCGCTACGCGGTATGCAAAAAGGGGTCATCACCCAACAGCAGATGAAGCGCGCGCTGATCGTCACCGTGGTGCTGATCTGTCTGTCCGGGTTGGCCCTGGTTGCTGTAGCCTGTCACACGCTGGCGGATTTTGTCGGTTTCCTGGTGCTCGGCGGCCTGTCGATTATCGCCGCGATCACTTACACCGTGGGTAATCGCCCTTACGGATATATCGGCCTGGGCGATATTTCTGTGCTGGTATTCTTCGGCTGGCTCAGCGTAATGGGAAGTTGGTATCTGCAGGCGCATACGTTGATTCCAGCGCTGATTCTGCCTGCCACCGCCTGCGGCCTGCTGGCAACCGCCGTGCTCAACGTCAACAACCTGCGCGATATCAACAGCGACAGAGAGAACGGCAAGAACACGCTGGTCGTACGTTTAGGCGCTGTTAATGCCCGCCGCTACCACGCCTGCCTGCTGATGGGGACGCTGGTCTGCCTGGCGCTGTTTAACCTGTTCTCACTGCAAAGCCTGTGGGGATGGCTGTTTATTCTCGCCGCTCCGTTGCTAATCAAACAGGCGCGTTACGTGATGCATGAGATGGATCCGGCGGCAATGCGCCCAATGCTGGAACGTACTGTAAAAGCGGCATTGTTAACTAACCTGCTGTTTGTCGTTGGAATTTTCTTAAGTCAGTGGTCTCTTTAACTGACAAATATCAATTAACAATTGATGATTTTGCCAACAGTACACATAGCGCGATATACTAAAAATTCTCGCAGCAACTGAACGTTAAGCCTATGAAATACGATACATCCGAGCTTTGTGACATCTATCAGGAAGATGTCAACGTCGTGGAACCGCTGTTCTCTAACTTTGGAGGACGGGCGTCGTTTGGCGGACAAATCATCACGGTAAAATGTTTCGAGGACAACGGGTTGCTGTACGATCTGCTCGAACAAAATGGCCGTGGTCGTGTTCTGCTGGTCGATGGCGGCGGTTCTGTTCGTCGTGCGCTGGTCGATGCCGAACTGGCGCGCCTGGCAGTACAGAATGAATGGGAAGGTCTGGTCATCTACGGCTCAGTCCGCCAGGTAGACGATCTGGGAGAGCTGGACATCGGCATTCAGGCGATTGCCGCGATTCCGGTAGGCGCCTCAGGTGAAGGCATTGGGGAAAGCGATGTACGCGTCAACTTCGGTGGCGTGACGTTCTTCTCCGGCGACCACCTGTACGCCGATAACACCGGGATAATCCTCTCCGAAGACCCGCTCGATATCGAGTAAGCGAAAAAGGCCATCAGCAAATTTGATGGCCTTTTTTTCATTCATTTGATTCGTAATGAATGACTTTAATATCATACTTTTTATATTTTTCTTCGACAACGATACTCATCGTCTCACGACTGACAGGATAAGTTTCGATATAAGCATTTAATTTATCCTCAGCTATCTGAATGCCACTCTTTTGTATCCCGGTAAAAATTATCTCACTGCGTTGAAGATGACTACCATCATCTGCATAGCTTACAAAAAACCAGTCGTTAGATATCCTTGGAGCCTGTTTAAGAGGTTTCGGTGTTAGCAGATGATAAAATAATAAATTCTGCTGAGTGTAGATTTTTTCTGTATAGATGCTCACCATAAAATGACAATAAAATAGCGCAATAAAAAGCATAAACACAATAATAAATCCTGATCTCCTGGATTTCATATGTGAAGTTCCCGAACATAATCAGGATTAGCAATAGGTCTTATTACATCCATAAATAAAGGTAATTCACCCGAATAGGGTTCATGTCTCTTATCTTTATTGATAGGGTCAGGAAACAGTAACGGAATAACACTTTTATTCTTAAACTCACCAACTGGGCCATAGAAGTCCCAGATTCGATAAGCCTTTTCTTTCGAGCATATCTGAAGGTAAGAGGTGTAATCTGCATGATTTACCGCTTGGTAAAAACCAAATAGATTTGAGACCAAATCTTCAGCACTATAACCACTATCCGTTAAATAAACATAAGGCCAAAAGTCCTGTAAGGACTCAAAGCGATGTGACGTACCTAAGAATATTGATAAAGCAATACCTTGTAAGGTTCGCTCCTGCAATCCTCGGCGCACCATAAATCTACGATATATACCAGTATTGATATTTATGCCATGAATGTTTTTGGACATACTTTGATGATAATTCACTTCATAAAACTCACTATCACCACCACGAGGCCTTGTCATTTCAAACCATAATTTTTCAGCCCCTGCCGGATTAGCATGGCCTAAATCAATCCATCCTAAATTATCTGTATAGATAAGACCATATCTAATATCTCTGGTGATAAGTCGATCCGAATCATCAATAATATCGTTTCTTTTTGTCATATCGTATTCTTTGATATTTAAAAAATACGATATCCTAATCTCTACATAGCAAAAAGGCATCCATTATGGATGCCTTTTTCAAGAAATCAGAATTAGACTTCTTCCATACGACCCAGCAGGGCATGCAGACGATCCTGCCAGCCGCTCTGCTGTTCTTTCAGGCTGTTGTTCTCACGCTCCAGCTCTTCACGCTGCTGCTGTGCAGTCTGAACTTCCTGCGACAGTGAGTTGTTCTTTTCTTTCAGCTCTTCGATTTCCATCTGCAACAGCGTGATGGTATCAATCGCCTGCTGTACTTTTGCTTCCAGTTTCTCAAACACTTCTAATGACATCGTCATACCTCTCCTGAATTGCAAGGCGTTGATGGATAAAAATCCTCGTCCCGATAACCGGCGACGCCTTAATAAAAACGAGCGCACTCTACTTAACACCGATTGTATGAAGCCGCGTCATCCCTGTCCAGCGGCATCCCGCGCAGATTGCGGTTTGCAACACTTTTAGTCTTTCTCCTGGTGACATTACTGTCATAACTCTTAAGTGTTAACAGATTGATCAGTGAAATGATTCAGCTCACACTATTTTTGTATAACAAATACCTCACAATGGCGCGAAAACGCTCATTTTGTTGATGCAGTACACACATTTTAATTTCGATATTTCTCGTTTTTGAGCGTTAACGATAAATTAACAGTGTGCCTACCGGCTCCGGGGATGTCAGTGACCTTCTCGCACACAATAAACATTAAACTCTCTTCAGGATCCGATTATGAGTCAAACATCAACCTTAAAAGGCCAGTGCATTGCTGAATTCCTCGGTACCGGGTTGTTGATTTTCTTCGGTGTGGGCTGTGTCGCTGCACTTAAAGTGGCTGGGGCTACTTTTGGTCAGTGGGAAATCAGTATCATCTGGGGTCTGGGGGTAGCGATGGCTATCTATCTGACCGCAGGCGTTTCTGGTGCACACCTGAATCCCGCGGTAACCATCGCACTCTGGCTGTTCGCCTGTTTTGATAAACGCAAAGTTGTTCCTTTTATTATTTCGCAAATTGCCGGCGCCTTTTGCGCAGCGGCACTGGTTTACGGGCTTTATTACAATCTTTTCCTCGATTTCGAACAAACTAACCATATCGTACGCGGCAGTACCGAGAGCCTGGGTCTGGCAGGTACTTTCTCCACCTATCCGAACCCGCATATCAATTTTGTGCAGGCCTTCGCGGTTGAAATGGTCATTACCGCTATTCTAATGGGGCTGATTCTGGCTCTGACCGACGATGGTAACGGTGTACCTCGTGGTCCGCTGGCACCACTGCTGATCGGCTTGTTGATTGCCGTTATTGGTGCTTCCATGGGTCCGCTGACAGGTTTTGCGATGAACCCGGCACGTGACTTCGGACCGAAACTCTTCGCCTGGATGGCCGGATGGGGTGAGATTGCCTTCACGGGTGGTCGCGATATCCCTTACTTCCTGGTTCCGGTGTTTGGCCCGATTACCGGCGCGATTTTGGGCGCATGGTCATATCGCAAACTGATTGGTCGTCATTTACCGTGCGATGTCTGCGCGATTGAAGAAAAAGACGTTGCGGCCAACACTCAACAAAAAGCTTCGCAGTAATGTGACTACGGGACAAAAAATTATGACTGAAAAAAAATATATCGTTGCGCTCGACCAGGGCACCACCAGCTCCCGCGCGGTCGTAATGGACCACGATGCGAATATCGTTGCCGTTTCACAGCGCGAATTCGAACAAATCTACCCGAAAGCCGGTTGGGTAGAACATGACCCAATGGAAATTTGGGCGACCCAAAGCTCCACGCTGGTAGAAGTTCTGGCGAAAGCCGATATCAGTTCCGATGAAATTGCAGCGATCGGTATTACCAACCAGCGTGAAACCACCATCGTCTGGGAACGCGAAACCGGTAAACCAATCTATAACGCCATTGTGTGGCAGTGCCGTCGTACCGCGGATATCTGCGAAAAGCTCAAACGTGACGGCATGGAAGAGTACATCCGTAACAACACCGGTCTGGTTATTGACCCGTACTTCTCCGGTACCAAGGTGAAGTGGATCCTCGACCACGTAGAAGGCTCGCGTGAGCGCGCTCGTCGCGGCGAACTGCTGTTTGGTACCGTAGACACCTGGCTTATCTGGAAAATGACGCAGGGGCGCGTACACGTAACAGATTACACCAACGCCTCGCGTACCATGCTGTTCAACATCCACTCCCTGGACTGGGATGACACGATGCTGGATGCGCTGGATATTCCGCGTGCCATGCTGCCTGAAGTACGTCGTTCTTCTGAAGTATACGGCCAGACCAACATCGGTGGTAAAGGCGGTATTCGTATTCCTATCTCCGGTATCGCCGGTGACCAGCAGGCGGCGCTGTTTGGCCAGCTATGCGTGAAGGAAGGGATGGCGAAAAATACGTACGGTACCGGCTGCTTCATGCTGATGAACACCGGCGAGAAAGCCGTTAAGTCCGAAAACGGACTGCTGACCACCATCGCCTGCGGACCGACCGGGGAAGTGAACTACGCGCTGGAAGGTGCGGTATTTATGGCTGGCGCATCTATCCAGTGGCTGCGTGATGAAATGAAACTCATCAGCGATGCGTTCGACTCCGAATATTTCGCCACCAAAGTGAAAGACACCAACGGCGTGTACGTCGTTCCGGCATTTACTGGCCTGGGCGCACCGTATTGGGACCCGTATGCTCGCGGCGCCATCTTTGGTCTGACCCGTGGGGTAAACTCCAACCACATCATCCGCGCCACGCTTGAGTCTATCGCTTACCAGACTCGTGATGTTCTGGAAGCGATGCAGGCTGACTCCGGTATTCGCCTGCACGCCCTGCGTGTTGATGGCGGTGCGGTCGCCAACAACTTCCTGATGCAGTTCCAGTCCGACATTCTCGGCACGCGCGTTGAGCGCCCGGAAGTCCGCGAAGTCACCGCATTGGGTGCGGCATACCTGGCTGGTCTGGCAGTAGGCTTCTGGCAGAATCTGGATGAGCTGCAGGAAAAAGCAGTCATCGAGCGTGAATTCCGCCCAGGCATCGAAACCACCGAACGTAACTTCCGTTACAGCGGCTGGAAAAAAGCGGTCAAACGCGCCATGGCGTGGGAAGATCACGACGAGTAATACGTCATAGCCGGATGGCAACTGTGCCTTATCCGGCAATATCTTCGTGCGGGGGCAACCCCGCACACACATCAATAATCTCGCCCCCTCCCCTGTGCTACACTTCGCGCCATTCCTTTCAGCTACGAGTTTGCAATGAGACGAGAACTTGCCATTGAATTTTCACGCGTGACCGAAGCGGCCGCGCTGGCTGGCTATAAATGGCTGGGCCGCGGCGATAAAAATACCGCTGACGGCGCGGCGGTAAACGCCATGCGTATTATGCTCAACCAGGTCAACATTGACGGCACCATCGTGATTGGCGAGGGCGAGATCGATGAAGCGCCGATGCTGTTTATCGGTGAGAAAGTCGGGACCGGTCTTGGTGATGCGGTCGACATCGCCGTCGATCCTATCGAAGGCACACGCATGACGGCAATGGGTCAGGCAAACGCGCTGGCCGTACTGGCTGTTGGCGATAAAGGTTGCTTCCTGAACGCGCCAGACATGTACATGGAGAAGCTGATTGTCGGCCCAGGCGCAAAAGGGTCTATCGACCTGAACCTGTCGCTGGAAGCCAACCTGCATAACGTTGCCGCTGCACTCAATAAGCCGCTGAGTGAACTGACCGTCACCATTCTGGCCAAGCCACGCCATGATGAAACGATCGCCGAAATGCAAAAACTGGGCGTGCGCGTCTTTGCTATTCCAGACGGTGACGTTGCAGCCTCCATTCTGACCTGCATGCCAGACAGTGAAGTTGACGTGCTGTACGGCATTGGCGGCGCACCGGAAGGCGTGGTTTCTGCCGCCGTCATCCGCGCGCTGGACGGCGACATGCAAGGCCGTTTGCTGGCACGTCATGACGTCAAAGGCGACAGCGAAGAGAACCGTCGTATTGGCGAACAAGAACTGGCTCGTTGCGCCGCCATGGGCATTGAAGCGGGCAAAGCGCTGCGCCTCGATG
Organism: Citrobacter sp. Cpo221; assembly: GCF_030332345.1. NCBI lineage: Bacteria > Pseudomonadati > Pseudomonadota > Gammaproteobacteria > Enterobacterales > Enterobacteriaceae > Citrobacter > Citrobacter sp. Cpo221. The sequence goes on along the minus strand of NZ_JAOWIA010000010.1, from coordinate 74,239 downwards.
AAATGGCGCGTAGCGACAACGTCATTTTCTCTGCCACCGGCATCACCAAAGGCGATTTGCTGGAAGGGATTAGCCGCAAAGGTAATATCGCGACCACCGAAACGCTGCTGATCCGCGGTAAATCACGTACGATCCGTCGCATTCAGTCGATTCACTACCTCGATCGCAAAGATCCCGATGTGCAGGCGCACATCCTGTAATTGATTTGATCAATAGAGCCTTCCAGCCCATATGGGCTGGAAATCTTTCGTCCAACGAACGAAGATAAGGCAATCAAAGCAGACAGGAGAAAACCATGGCAGATTGGGTAACAGGCAAAGTCACGAAGGTACAGAACTGGACCGATGCCCTGTTTAGTTTGACCGTGCGAGCTCCGGTTCTTCCTTTCACTGCAGGTCAATTCACCAAGCTTGGCCTTGAGATCGACGGCGAACGCGTCCAGCGTGCCTATTCTTACGTCAATGCCCCTGATAACCCCGATTTAGAGTTTTATCTGGTGACGGTTCCCGACGGCAAACTCAGCCCTCGTCTGGCAGCACTGAAGCCTGGCGATGAAGTCCAGGTGGTGAGTGAAGCGGCTGGTTTCTTCGTGCTGGATGAAGTCCCCGATTGCGACACGCTGTGGATGCTGGCAACCGGCACGGCTATCGGCCCATATTTGTCGATTCTGCAGTTAGGCAAGGACCTGGATCGCTTCAAAAACCTGGTGCTGGTCCACGCCGCGCGTTATGCCGCCGATTTGAGCTATCTACCGTTGATGCAGGCGCTGGAAAAGCGCTACGAAGGTAAATTACGTATCCAGACGGTTGTCAGCCGTGAAACCGTGGCAGATTCGCTGACCGGGCGTGTACCGGCGCTGATTGAAAGCGGTGAGCTGGAAAAAGCAGTCGGGCTGCCATTGGATAAAGAAACCTGCCATGTGATGCTGTGTGGAAACCCGCAGATGGTACGCGACACGCAGCAGTTGCTGAAAGAGACCCGGCAGATGACCAAACACCTGCGCCGCCGACCGGGCCATATGACTGCAGAGCACTACTGGTAAGAACGTTTTACTGCCCGGTAAACACCCGGGCATTTTGCCGGATGGCGCTTGCGCTTATCCGGCCTACGAGCCAGCTCTGTACTTTACGTCCTGCGTATCCTTACCATATTTATTTGCGTCCTGGGTGCCAATGAACGCACCCAGATCGATAAGCATACCGACCAGAATCAACGTTGGAACAAAGCGGCCTACCGCCCATTGCCAGACGCCGGGTAACATCGCCCAATTTCCGGCCAGCAGCATCCACGCCAGAATCATCAACAGCGCCCACGCTCCGGAACGCCCCCGGTCATGCAGACGTTTTACCGTCACTGCCGCCGTTGGCCATAGCAGACACACCAGACAAAAAGCCGCGGTCTGAATATCGAGTAATTGTTTGCTCGCCAGCGAAAACAGAACCAGCATGCCGACGATCCATAGGCCAATCCAAATCCAGAAATCACGGCGCCCGATGCGCCCTTTAAATGAGAATAACCACTGCTGTATGGTCATGTAAGTTCCTTTATTATTACCTTCCAGAACAGTTTACCCTTTTGACAAGCTCGACGGTTACCGTTTTAATCGTGAGCAGTGAGAATGAAAGGTACGATTGATGAAGCACGGATTTACACTGTTTTTATTATTGTTTTCAGCCTTAACCGCGAGCACTGCGGCACTGGCGAAAGAGCCATCGACGGCAACCACAGCCCCCTATTTACTGGCGGGCGCGCCGACCTTTGACCTGTCGATTAGCCAGTTTCGCGAAAACTTTAATACACAGAATCCGAAGCTGATCCTGAATGAGTTCCGCGCTATCGACAGCAGTCGCGATCGGGCAAATCTCACCCGCGCGGCCAGTAAAATCAATGAAAACCTGTATGCGTCTTCCGCCCTTGAGCGCGGCACCCTGAAAATCAAAAGCATGCAGATAACCTGGTTACCAATTCAAGGACCAGAGCAAAAGGCAGCTAAAGCGAAAGCGCTGGAATACATGACCGCCGTCATCCGCACTGTCGCACCACTACTGACGAAGGAACAGAGCCAGAAAAAGCTGCAAAAACTGCTCGCCGCAGGCAAAGGTAAGCACTATTACGCCGAAACAGAAGGCGCAATTCGCTATGTCGTGGCAGATAACGGTGAAAAGGGGCTGACCTTCGCTGTTGAACCGATTAAGCTGGCACTATCTGAAAACCTCGAAGGGTCGAATTCCCCCTAAATTATTCACGTTTCAGGAAGGCGGCGACGCAACGAATCCCCAGGAGCTTACATCAGTAAGTGACTGGGGTGAGAGAGTACAGCCAACGCACCTGCAACGTGGAGAATGACGGGGAAATGACAAAAAGCAAAGCCTTTCGGGGGATGAATCTCTATACTGTTTCACAGACCATGCTGCCCTGACGGGCGGCCATATTCCTTAATTCGCTGACAAGCGTGGAGAAATGAAATGCGACATCCTTTAGTGATGGGTAACTGGAAACTGAACGGCAGCCGCCACATGGTAAACGAACTGGTTGCTAATCTGCGTAAAGAACTGGCTGGCGTTGCTGGCTGTGCAGTAGCAATTGCTCCGCCGGAAATGTATATCGACCTGGCGAAACACGCCGCTGCCGGTAGCCACATCATTCTGGGCGCGCAGAACGTTGATCTGAACCTGTCTGGCGCATTCACCGGTGAAACAAGTGCTGAAATGCTGAAAGATATCGGCGCGCAGTACATCATTATCGGTCACTCTGAGCGTCGTACTTACCACAAAGAATCTGACGAGCTGATCGCTAAAAAATTCGCTGTGCTGAAAGAGCAAGGTCTGACTCCGGTTCTGTGCATCGGTGAAACCGAAGCAGAAAACGAAGCAGGCAAAACTGAAGAAGTTTGCGCACGTCAGATCGACGCGGTTCTGAAAACTCAGGGCGCAGCAGCATTCGAAGGCGTCGTTATCGCTTACGAACCAGTATGGGCTATCGGTACCGGTAAGTCTGCAACTCCTGCTCAGGCTCAGGCTGTTCACAAATTTATTCGTGACCACATTGCTAAAGCTGACGCGAAAATCGCTGAACAAGTTATCATCCAGTACGGCGGTTCTGTAAACGCAGCTAACGCGGCAGAACTGTTTGCTCAGCCGGACATCGACGGTGCGCTGGTTGGTGGTGCTTCTCTGAAAGCAGACGCCTTCGCAGTCATCGTTAAAGCAGCAGAAGCCGCTAAACAGGCTTAAGTTGTTAAGGCGGGAGGAACACCCCTCCCGCTGTATTAACTACCAGTATCCCAACCAGTGCCACCAGAAGGCGCCGGTCACCCCCCAAATGGTCAGGTTGACCACACTCATCACCAGGCCCGTTTTCCACCACTCCGCCAGCGTGACATAGCCCGAACCAAAGATGATCGGCGCAGTACCCGTGCCATAGTGCGTGAGCGACATCATCAAAGAGGAGGAGAAACCGAGCATTAAACCAAGCAATGCTGGTGGCGCGCCGAGGCCTAATCCTGCGGCGAAGAACGCAGCGAACATAGCCGTAATATGCGCAGTTGTGCTGGCGAAAAAGTAGTGCGAGTAGACGTAAAGCAGAATCAACAGCAGCGTTGCAACACTCCAGTGCACGCCAAGATGGTCGATTGCACTACCAACGCTGGTTGCCAGCCATCCCACCAACCCCAGTTTGCTGAGAAAATCTGCCATCATCACCAGCGCGGCAAACCAGACTATCGTATCCCATGCCCCGCGGCATTTAAGAATGTCATCCCAGCTCAATACGCCCGCCATCAATAGAATCGACAATCCAATTAACGCGGCGCTGGTAGGGTTTACGCTCCAGGCACTGCCCATCAGCATCGCTGGAACACCCGCCCACAGGCAGAGCAGCAAAATGAATACTGCCAGGGTGATTTTTTCTGCCAGTGATAGTGGACCCAGCGCATCCAGTTTTTGCCGCGCGAACTGCGGCGCATTTGGCGTGCGCGTGATAGCTGGCGGATAGAGCCACCAGATTACAATCGGCATGACAACCAGTGATACCAGAGCAGGAAGAAGCGCCGCAATAGCCCACATTCCCCAGGTCATGTTCAGCACGCCATCCGTCCCCTTCGTCAAAAAGCTGACGATTAACGGGTTAGGTGCGGTCGCGGTGATGAACATTGCCGAGCTGATCGGGTTAATGTTGTAGTTCACCAGCGCGAGATAACGGCCCGTTGAGCCATTCTCGGCATGGCCTGGCTGCGAGCCGAGGCTCTCCGCAATCGCCCGCATTACCGGGTGGATAATGCCGCCGCCACGCGCGGTATTGCTTGGCGTTACGGGTGCAATTAGCGTTTCCGCAAGGGTTAATGCCCACGCAATGCCCAGCGTTCTTTTACCAAATAGCGCAATAAACCCGTAGCCAATACGCGCTCCCAGGCCCGTCTTTAACAGACTTTGCGACAGCATAATGGATAAACCGATCAGCCAGATTAGCTGGTTAGAAAAACCACTCAACGCATCGTTCAACGCCGCGGAGGGTTTGCCGGGGTTAGTAACGCCAGTCATCGCCACCAGCATAATCGCCACAATCGCAATTGCGCCAATCGGCATGGCTTTACCGATAATCGCAGCGATCGTACCAATAAACAGTGCCAGCAGGTGCCACGCTTGCGGGGTTACGTCAGGTGGACACGGGATAACAAACCAGATGGTCAGCGTAATCACGAGCGAGATGATGGCAGGCCAACAGCGGATGGGGGTTAAACTGTCCATGAATCAATCCTTGAATTTCCAGTGCGCAAATCTGCGCTCAGGCATTAACCAATATTGCCGCGCATAATACAATTCACTCACTCACAAAACAAAAAATTAACATTTTGATACAGCTACAGTTTTCCCAACACCGTAAACCAGGCGTAATCCAGCGGCAGAAGAATCAGATATGTTGCCGCCGCCAGTGCGATACACAGCAGCATCCCCGCCCTTGCAGGTACTTTCCCGAGCGCCATCGCCACCACGATCGGTGAAGCCTGATACGGCAACAGTGGTGTGGAATAACCCAGCACCTGGATCATAATCACCGACAGCAGTGGGAATCCCGTCGCATCGGCAAAGCTTTGCGCCAACGTGGTATACAGCGCCGGAACGCCGTTCGCCGTCATAATAAAATTAAGCGCAGTGGTAATACCGGTCAGTGCGAGGAAACTGGTAAACGGCTTTTCCGCATCCAGCGGCATCACCTGTAACAGCGCTTCGCCAACGGCGCTACCAATACCGGTCTGCGTGACGGTGATCGCCAGCCCCAGAATACCCGCCACATAAATACAGGTACGAATGTTGACCCCAGCGGAAAACTCGTCGCCATTGATAAAGCCAACCCGTGGTAGCAATGTGATAACTGCCGCCGCCAGCCCGGTCCACGCGGGGCCAATACCGTGCCAGCTTTCGCTTACCCACAAGAACAGCACCACCGCTAACATCCAGGCCAGACGTTTTTCATCCCGGCTCATCGGCTCCGGCGGCGTGAGATCGCGCGGCGCATGCGGCTTGCCAGGGAACAACCAGCAGATAAGCACAATGAGCACCGCGCCTTTAAGCCAACCCAGAACCGGCGTATGCAGCAGCAAATAGGGAAGATAATTGAGGTGGATGCCGTAAGAGCCTTCCGCCGCGCCGCTCATCACCAGATTCGGTACGTTAGCGGGTAAAATCGTCGCAGAAAGCTGGAACGTCCCAAATCCGACGGCCAGTGCCAGACCATACCAGGCGCGCGTGCCTTCGTTAATTCCAGCCCGTTTCGCCATCGCCGCGACAATCGGCATCAGCAGCGCAATGCGGCCCATGTTGGATGGCATTACAAATGCCAGCGCGTAACTCAGCAGCACTACGCTCGCCACCATTAACGGCCAGGAATCAGTCAACCTCGATGACAGCGCCCTCGCCGCCCTGTCCGCCAGCCCCGTTTTACGAATCGCAATACCCAGTACAAAGCCGCTAAACACCAGCCAGAATGCGGAGGACGCAAAGCCGCCAAAAATCACATCCGGTGGCGCGATTTTGGCGACCATCGCCACGGCAAAGAACAGCAGCGCCGTTATAAACTCCGGCAGCAGCGACGTAGCCCAGAGCAGAATGGTGATACCAACCACCAGAGAGGGGATAAACAGAGGGTGTGTAAGCCAGAGCGACATGCCTGTCTCCTGTTGTTTTTTTCAACAAGAATACGGGGACAGGCATGCGGAGTAAACGCCAGATTAGGTGGGGTTAACGCAGAATATCACATTGATGATCCTGAATTTCCTCAGCGGAGGCGAGATTCAGTGCCAGCAGATTGCGCTGAGTAGCCAGCAGGACAAAGGATTCGTCGCTCTGGCGCACCATCGCCAACGCATAGCTGCCCATATGCTCACGCGCATCCGGCACCTCTTCCGCCAGCATCATAAACGGGCTGCGTTGTGCCAGTTCATTTTCCGTGACGCGACGTGCCAGATATTCATGACCGCGCAGCCCACCCGGTAATGGTAGCCAGCGGGTGCTGATTTTCGCCAGGTTGTCATCCAGCTGCTTTCTGACATCGGTTCGCAGGCAGGAGATATGAATATGCAGGTGATTTTGCGTACGCCCGCTACGTGAGTTAATGGTCAGAGAGACTGCTTTGTCAGGGATTTCCTGGCCGTATTTTTGGCTCATAAAGCTACGCGCCTGCCAGGCCAGCCAGAAAAAGTTCGGTGTGCCTGATTTCAACAACAGCGGACTTTCCGTTCCGTTGATGCGCCAGGTAGGCATCAACAGATATTGCAGTGGGCCGTTACGGTCTTTGAACACCACATATCCAGCATCCGGCTTTACTTCAGCGCATGGTGCGGGGTCCTGCTGCTGCAACTGGTGCGGCAGGCATTGCTGAAGAACGATCTGGCGTAATGCGTCCGGGTTGCCGGTGAATTTCCAGTACCCGATACCTGCAGCGGCGGCGACCACAATCACCGCCAGTAAAAGATAGCCTGCTTTTTTCATTACGCGTTTCCTGTATCCCATTGAAGGGCAAGAGTAACGCAAAACCATGACAAATAAAAAACCCGGTCGCGTTAGGCCACCGGGTCGGTAAATCAGAGACTTATTTATCGTTTACTGATTTGGTCGAACGTACCGCCGTTAGAGAAGTGCTCTTTCTGCGCTTTCGTCCAGCCGCCAAACTCTTCGTCGATAGTGAACAGCTTCAGCTTCGGAAATGCGTTTTCGTATTTCTTCGCAACGTCTGCATCACGTGGACGATAGTAGTTTTTCGCCGCAATTTCCTGACCTTCCGGAGAGTAGAGATACTTCAGGTAAGCTTCCGCCACCGCTTTGGTGTCTTTCTTTTCCACCACTTTATCAACCACGGACACGGTCGGCTCCGCGAGGATAGATTCACTCGGGGTCACTATCTCGAATTTATCTTTGCCCAGCTCGTTCGTTGCCAACAGCGCTTCGTTTTCCCAGGCAATCAGCACATCACCGATACCACGTTCAACGAAGGTATTGGTTGAACCACGTGCACCAGAATCGAGTACCTCAACGTTTTTATACAGGGCCTTCACAAAGTCTTGTGCCTTGGCCTGATCGTTGTTGTTGTGGTGCAGGGCATAGCCCCATGCCGCCAGATAGTTCCAGCGAGCTCCGCCGGAGCTTTTCGGGTTTGGCGTAATGACCGACACGCCCGGTTTGATTAAATCGTTCCAGTCATGAATTTGTTTGGGATTGCCTTTGCGGACCAGGAATACGATGGTGGAGGTGTAAGGCGCAGAGTTATCCGGCATGCGTTTAATCCAGTTTTTATCGATACGGCCACGTTCAGCAATGGCATCCACGTCGTAAGCCAGTGCCAGCGTCACGACATCGGCTTCAATGCCGTTGATGACGGAGGTCGCCTGTTTACCCGAACCACCATGCGACTGGCGAATCACGACGTTGTCGCCCGTTTCCTGCTTCCAGTGCGCGCTGAAGGCCTTATTGTACTGCTCGTACAGTTCACGCGTTGGATCGTACGATACGTTAAGTAACTGAATATCCTTTGCCAGAACGCTGGTCGATGCCAGCAATAATGTTAACCCTACGCCCCATTTGTTCATCGCCCAGCTCTCTTAGGTAGTGTTGTGATGAGCAAAGCGTGCCAGAAAGGCATCCAAACATTAAAGAATAAAAAAAGATTTGCTATAACTTGGGGGAATATATGGAGTCGAGTTTTTGCCTGATGGCGCTACGCTTATCAGGCCTACGATTTGCATCATGTAGGCCGGATAAGGCGCAAGCCGCCATCCGGCAATTGCAATTAATACAGTTTCTTCGCGCAGTCCAGCCAGTCACCTTTGAACGGACGCTTCATGTTTTCGATAGCGTCGATGATGTCATGGTGAACCAGCTGCTCGTTCTGAATACCTACGCAGCGACCGCCGTGACCTTCCAGCAGAAGTTCAATGGCATAGGCGCCCATACGGGATGCCAGAATACGGTCGTAAGGAACCGGGGAACCACCACGCTGGATGTGACCCAGTACGGTTGCACGCGTTTCACGACCCGTTTCTTTCTCAATGTAATGCGCCAATTCTTCAACGTCACACATGTGTTCAGTGATCGCTACGATTGCGTGTTTTTTACCTTTCGCGATACCTGCTTTGATTTCAGTAACCAAATCGTCACGGCTGAATTCCACTTCCGGAACCACCACGAACTCACAGCCACCGGCAATCGCTGCTGCCAGGGTCAGGTCACCACAGTAGCGGCCCATCACTTCAACGATAGAAATACGCTGGTGAGAAGAAGAGGTATCACGCAGGCGGTCAATCGCTTCAACGACAGTACCCAGCGCGGTGAAGTAGCCGATGGTGTAGTCAGTGCCCTTGATATCGTTGTCGATAGTGCCCGGCAGACCGATGCACGGGAAGCCCATTTCAGTCAGGCGTTTTGCCCCCATGTAAGAACCGTCACCCCCGATAACAACCAGGGCGTCGATGCCACGCTTCTTCAGGTTTTCGATAGCTACCGCACGCACGTTTTCATCACGGAATTCCGGGAAGCGAGCAGAACCGAGGAAAGTACCGCCACGGTTGATCATGTCGGACACGCTGTAGCGGTCAAGCTGGACCATACGGTCTTCATACAAACCCAGGTAGCCATCATGGATCCCCATGACTTCCAGCCCTTCCGTCAACGCTGCACGTACAACACCACGGATTGCTGCGTTCATGCCCGGCGCATCACCGCCGCTTGTCAACACACCGATTTTCTTAATCATGACTACCTCTGAACTTTGGAATGCAAAATGAAATCTGCTGCCGGAAGTCGATTCCGCATATCGAAACGATCCAACGAATATGCAGATAGTATAACAATCACTTCCTGCTGAATTGATTCAGGTCAGGCCAAATGGTGGTAATTTATACACAAAATGCTGGCCCGGTTCACTTTTTTTACAACGAATTATGAAAGCTCAAACATCTTGCCTTCCTTGGGTACGACTGAACAGGGATCCTGATGAATGATGACATCCGATCCCGGGAAACGCCGCAAAATTGCCTGCTCAACCTGTTCAGCCACTAAATGCGCCTGAACGAGCGGCAGATTATCTTCCATTTCCAAATGAATCTGAATAAAGCGGGTCGGCCCTGACTGCCGCGTGCGAAGATCGTGAGCGCCGCTGACTCCAGGCCATGACGTCACGATATCAATAATTTCCTGACGTTCCTCATCGGGTAAAGCGCGATCCAGCAAAGATTGCACTGCCTCATACCCCATGCGTAATGCGCTATATAAAATATAGATGCCAATCCCGAGCGCAAACAAGGCATCCGCACGATGCCAGCCGTACCATGCCAGCCCGAGCGCAATGAGAATCGCACCGTTCATCATAACATCAGACTGATAATGAAGCATATCTGCCCGAACGGCCTGACTTTGCGTACGCTTCACTACCCAGCGCTGAAACGAGACCAGAATGATTGTACACACTAACGCAATAATGGTGACAACCACCCCAACGCCGGGATCTTTCATCGGCGTGGGTTGAATGAGATGCTGAATCCCGGTCAGGAATAAAAACAGCGCCGAACCGGAAATAAACATGCTTTGCGCCAGCGCCGCCAGCGATTCCGCTTTTCCGTGTCCGAACGTATGCTCATCATCGGCGGGCTGCAGCGAATAGCGCACCACCAACAGGTTGGTTAATGACGCCGCGATGTCCACCAGAGAATCCACCAGCGCTGCCAGAATACTGACCGACCCGGTGTACCACCACGCGAAAATTTTGATCAAAAGTAACAGCGATGCCATCACGGTTGCCGCGATTGCCGCCCGGCTCACCAGCCGCCCATAGGTTTGATTCATAAACACTCCTGCCAGGATATGCCGCTAGTATACCGGATGAAGTAAAACAGTCAGGCAATAACCGAGGGACAAATTTTGGGCAAAAAAAAAACCCACATCATATGGGGGAAGACAGGGATGGAATGTTGCAGCAATACGTCACCTGAATACGTTTTATTCTGAATTTTTAAGGCCTCTCTGTAACACTTCTAATCCTCATTTACTTTAGGTGTACGATAAACGCTCAATCAACATATCTTGAGGGATTAAGATGGCGTATTACCCTAATTCTATTGACTGGAAACCGATCCAAGAAGGAGGTCTGCGTAGGTTAAGGCTTGGCGAGATAAATCTTGCAAACTCGCTCTTTGGCTTCAGCATTCTTTACCATCAGGTTTGGGTTCATCTGGAAAGTTATCTTCCTTTTGATACTCAAAACCCAGGTCAGGCGATGACGCCTGACGGCGAAATGTGGTTTAGAACAATAAAATACGAAGATGATTTCTCGATGCCAACAAAACAGCCAACTCCAAATGCCCAGCATCTTTTTTTGCATGAAATGATGCATGTTTGGCAGCACCAATATGGAATGTGGGTACGAACACGTGGGGCGTTCTCATGGGCAGCTGACTATACATACAGCCTAAATGAAAAAAATCTACTTGATTACGGACTGGAGCAACAAGCATCCTTAGTCAGCGATTACTGGTTGTTAAAGCACTATGGGTTTGATGGGCATAGCGATCTGTATGTTTACCGTGATTATGACCCAGAAGAACCGGCGCTGGAATTAACGCAGAAATATGAAAAGGTACTCGGGAGCTTTCCGATATGAAGAAATCGTTCTTTTTTCTCCCTTTACTTTTATTTCTGGCCGGGTGCCCAGGGAAAGGCAGAGAGGGTGCAGAGTCCGGTGAACGACAGGCGATCTACGTAGATGGCAATCGTGTTTGCTTTACCATAGATAAAAATGATGTGTTAAACCGCTATATTCTGTCAACTAATGGTAGAGAAGATAAAAAATTATTAGTCGGCGATTTTAAACATCTCATCTACCCAAGTACCTGCTTCACGGTCAATTTAGAAAAAGGGGTGGTGTATGGTGCAAGCTATACCTTAAATGGAAAAAATCACTACTACACATTTATCATTACCAATGATGGAAAAGTGTTGGATTTAGGAAAAAGCTAAGCATTATTATCAGATCACGCCGCTCTACATAAAGGCAGTAAGTTACATTGAAGTCAGCCATACATAACAAAAGCTGTTTTCAGCTCCAAATACTATCTGCAAGTAGCTGTTTATCTTTGGTAATTCACTGTAATTTTGGGCAAAAAAAACCCCCACATCATGTGGGGGAAGACAGGGATGGTGTCTATGGCAAGGAAAACAGGGTTACTACTGGGAACGTGAGTTGCTACTACTCAATAAATTCAACGATGAGCTTTTTTTCCAGTGCGCTACGTCGCGCAGTTGCTCCATTCGTTGTTCATGTTTCTCATTTAAAACCGCTTGCTGCTCGGGCGTTAACAGGCGATACATCTGGTTGCGGATCCTGGCTATTTCAACCTGGCGGGCAACCTGTTCTTGCGCCATTCTTTCTGCCTGAGCGCGCACTGCGCTTTCATCAAATTTCTCTGCGGTGACAAGGCGATGCATTGTCTCCATTTCGCTAACATTAACAGGAGGCTGTTCGTGTCTTGCCTGCTGCATTAAATCTCGCATCTGTTGACGTTGATGTTCGGTTAAACTGATACCGTCAAACATGTGGCTCTGAACGCTGCGTTGCGATGAGCCTTCACCCAGGTGCCAGTGATCGCCTGTGACGACTTCAGCTGCATGGCTAAATGTACTGAGTGCCAGCGTTGAGGCCATGACGGCAGCGGTAACTTTGCCCATCACTTGCTCCCAAAATCTTTTCTGTCGCGATTCAACGAGAGACAGTTTACGATTCGGGCTGCAAACATGCGTCAGGGGGTGTAAAACAACGTAAAGTCATAGATTAGCGACGCCTGATGACGTAATTTCTGCCTCGGAGGTACGTAAACAATGAATAAAATCCTGTTAGTTGATGATGACCGAGAGCTGACTTCCCTGTTAAAGGAGTTGCTCGAAATGGAAGGTTTCGATGTGCTGGTTGCCTATGATGGGGAACAGGCGCTTGAGCTTCTGGATGACAGCATCGATTTACTTTTGCTCGACGTCATGATGCCGAAGAAAAACGGCATTGATACGCTGAAAGCACTTCGTCAGACACACCAGACACCTGTAATCATGCTGACCGCTCGCGGCAGCGAATTGGATCGCGTACTTGGCCTTGAGCTGGGCGCGGACGACTATTTACCTAAGCCGTTTAACGACCGTGAACTGGTCGCGCGCATCCGCGCTATTCTGCGTCGCTCACACTGGAGCGAACAGCAGCAGAACAGCGATAACGGCTCGCCGACGCTGGAAGTAGATGCGTTAAGCCTTAATCCGGGTCGCCAGGAAGCCAGCTTTGACGGGCAAATTTTGGAGTTAACCGGCACCGAATTCACCCTGCTCTATTTGCTGGCTCAGCATCTCGGTCAGGTGGTTTCGCGTGAGCACCTGAGCCAGGAAGTGCTGGGCAAACGCCTGACGCCTTTCGATCGCGCGATCGATATGCATATCTCGAACCTGCGTCGTAAGCTGCCAGAGCGTAAAGACGGACACCCGTGGTTTAAAACCCTGCGTGGTCGCGGCTACCTGATGGTCTCCGCTTCATGATAGGGAGCTTAACCGCACGCATCTTTGCCATCTTCTGGTTGACGCTGGCACTGGTGTTGATGTTGGTACTGATGTTACCCAAGCTCGACTCACGCCAGATGACCGAGCTACTGGACAGCGAGCAGCGCCAGGGGTTAATGATTGAGCAACATGTTGAAGCTGAACTGGCGAACGATCCACCCAACGATTTGATGTGGTGGCGTCGCTTGTTTCGGGCGATAGACAAGTGGGCGCCGCCAGGACAGCGGTTATTACTTGTTACGACGGAAGGACGCGTGATCGGCGCAGAACGCAACGAAATGCAGATCATTCGTAACTTTATTGGTCAGGCCGATAACGCCGACCATCCGCAAAAGAAAAAATACGGTCGCGTTGAGATGGTCGGGCCTTTCTCCGTCAGAGACGGTGAAGATAACTACCAGCTGTATCTCATACGACCTGCCAGCAGCTCACAATCTGACTTTATCAACCTGCTGTTCGACCGACCGCTGCTGTTGCTGATCGTCACCATGTTAGTCAGCTCACCGCTATTGCTTTGGCTTGCCTGGAGTCTGGCGAAACCGGCGCGTAAGTTGAAAAACGCGGCGGATGAAGTGGCCCAGGGCAACCTGCGTCAGCATCCGGAACTGGAAGCCGGTCCGCAGGAGTTTCTGGCGGCAGGCGCCAGCTTTAACCAGATGGTGACAGCGCTGGAACGGATGATGACCACACAGCAACGCCTGCTGTCGGACATCTCTCACGAGCTGAGAACACCGCTAACGCGTCTGCAACTGGGCACCGCTCTGCTGCGCCGTCGTAGCGGTGAGAGCAAAGAGCTGGAGCGCATTGAAACAGAAGCACACCGACTGGACAGCATGATCAACGACCTGCTGGTGATGTCACGTAATCAGCAGAAAAACGCGCTGGTCAGTGAAACAGTGAAAGCTAATCAGCTGTGGGGCGAAGTGCTGGATAACGCCGCCTTTGAAGCTGAGCAGATGGGTAAATCACTCACGGTGAATTTCCCGCCGGGTCCGTGGCCGCTGTACGGTAACCCAAATGCGTTGGAAAGTGCGCTGGAAAACATTGTGCGCAATGCCCTGCGCTATTCACATACGAAGATTGAAGTTGGCTTCGCGGTGGATATCGACGGGATTACCATCACCGTGGACGACGATGGCCCAGGCGTTAGCCCTGAAGACAGAGAACAGATTTTCCGTCCGTTCTATCGTACCGATGAGGCGCGCGATCGCGAGTCTGGCGGAACAGGTCTGGGTCTGGCGATTGTTGAAACCGCAATTCAGCAGCATCGTGGCTGGGTGAAGGCCGAAGACAGCCCGCTGGGTGGTTTACGGCTGGTGATTTGGTTACCGCTGTATAAACGCGCTTAACAGGCTTCCCCGGTAGCCTCGTGCCGGGGAAGCTCTCGCTTTATGCTGTCACTTCTGCCGCCGCTAGCTTTTGCTTTTTAATCCGCTTCACCAGAATGGTCGAACAGATAAAGCCCATTAAGCTGAACGCAATCATCACGCTAAAGACATAGTTGTAGCCAGTGATGCCGCTATTGGTATCCAGCAAATAGCCGTACAACGTGTACGCAAACATCGCTGGCATATATCCGATGATACAGCCAAATGCCATTGCCGAACCCGCATACTCACGTGGGGTACCGATCTCATCCATTGGCGCGAAGAAAATGGCGCGCTGTGAGAAGATAATCGCTCCGAACCCTAATGTCGCCGCCATACCGATATACACGTTCATTGTTTGATGCGGTAACTGCATGAACACAAGCATCGCCACAGCAGAGATCAGGAACGTCCACTTCAGATACACTGTCGGTGATTTAGCAACTTTATCTGCCAGCATTCCACCAATCGGCCCACCTACCATTTTTAACGCATACTGGTTGATGATGCCGTACGCACCAACGAGCGCTACCGGCAGCATATAGATATCTTTTAAGAACGGAATAAAGTAAGTCAGTCCACAGTACGCGGCGTAAACGAAGAAAATACCTAAAGAAGCCAGCCAAACGTTAGGGCAGGACAAAACATGTTTGATACCCTTTAACACTTCCATGTTGGCACTGGTTTTCTCGCCGCCTTTCACTTTGTCATCATCGACAATAAAGTACGTCACAATACCTGCCACAAGCGTAATGACCGTATAGAACAACAGGCCCGCCTGCATCCCCGCTTTACCTTCACCAAACTGGACGAAGACAAACAGAGCGCCAGAAGCAACGATAACATCCACCACGCCACGTCCGGCTTCTAAAAAGCCGAACATGCGTCCTTGTTCTTCTTTCGTGCCCAGCAAACGAACAGCTTTCAGCAATACCGGCCAATAAACCACATCGGCAAAGAAAGCCATCGCGGCAAAGCAAATGAGATAACCGGTAAATGACGGTAGGGTCGCTAAATATAAACCACATAACCCAACGCCAATCAGACCGAACGGTAATAATATTTTCTTGGAGTAACGGTCTGCGATATAGAGAGAAAGAAAAAGTCCGGTTGTCTGAACAATCGTATAAACCGTAAAGCTCAACCCAATTTGCGTATTGGTTAAACCCCAGTCATTCTGCATTGGCACATAGAAAACATCTTTCATACTTGAAAGTTTGAATATCGTACCGCCGCCTAAAATCAAAAAACAGAGCCTTGCCCATTTATTCATGAACATGATTAAACCCTCATTGCTTGTTGAGAGAAATATATAAATTAGATTATATAATTAATAAAGCCAGGGGATTATTTTCATAATCCTTTCCGCATTTAATAATATTTTAAGAAAACTAATTAATTGCCTGTAAACTTGTCACATATATCACGAATGTATTTTATTTGGGCAAGAGCATGTTCTTTTTCCTGCGCCAGTCGCGCATCAATCATATTACTGTCAGGCAGCGGCGTATAACTTGCATCGCGCCATGGGATCCAGGGGTTATCACCCTCATCGTCGAAGCGAAATGCAGGGGCATAATATTCAACTTCTTCTTCCAGACCAAAGGCATGTACCTGCGGTTTATCTTCACCTAAAAGTAATAATGCCTTGAGCATCTCTTCCATAGGTAAATCGCCGTGTCCTGAACGACAAGCCTCATGCCCCCAGCCTTTACCTTCTTTAATAATTTTAGCGTCTTTAATATGCACCTGAGTGATCAGAGGAGACATAACCTCTAACGCAGAAAGCGGCTGTTCATTAGCATTAATCATGTTGCCAAAATCAAACAGAATAGAGAGATTTTTCATCCCGCTATTGTTCACCAGCGTCACCAGCTCATGGCCTTGCAGATCTTCATGCTGTTCGATAGTAAAGCTTAATCCGCAATCGTCATACTGAGACAACCATGCAATGTCATTGGCAATCTTCGCCATAACATCGTTCAGATGCCCTTCATAACGCGGGTAGAAACGCACTGAAGTTGCACCAGTAGCAACAGCAATACGGATTGCATCCGTCAATGTTGCCTTATCCGATGCGCTCGTTTCGATATGCACATCCAGATTATATTTTTTGGCCTTTTCTTTAAAATCGTGTAGCTGCTGATCGTTCAGTTTCTGCAGTGATTGGGACTCACCATCCTCAACATGTATTTTTACACCCTTCAATTTTTGCTGATGCGCAATATCCAGAAGATCCCCCGGCAGGACTCTCTCGTAGCGCATATTCAGATGAAAAGCATAAGCATGTAGGTACAGCGGTATATTTCTCGCGCGTTCCGCAAGAAGTTCTTGGTTACATTTTCCCATTATTTTTCTCATTCATCGCGAATAACAAGTTCCACTGATTCAAGTCGCCAGTATTCGAAATCAACCTGAACCACTTTTTTATCTCGGGTAGCCCGATGTTTTTCTACTAAAATTCCATACGTATTAGGCGCAACACCCAGCTCTTTGCAGGCCACTTCTGGCATATTGACCGGTTTAAAAATCATTTCTTTGATATTTAAAACATGGCCAAACGCATCTTCCCAGACGCTGGCAAAAGACTGATTGCCCAATTTATTAATGAATCCTGGCGCAACATCGGCATCAATATAGGATTCATGGTAAAACACTTTATGTGAATCAAGGCCGCACCAGCCGGTAACTAAATAGCGATCGCCGGAGGAGAGAAAAACATCATCAACATGATGCGGAACTGTATCAATGGTTTCTTTGGTTAAATAATCCCAAAAAGGCTTACGTCCCTGAGCACAAGCTTCAGCATTGAAGCTGGAAAGTGATTTAGGGTTATAAATAAATCGCTTCGATGAAATAAACCAACCACTGCGGTTCTTGCGGAAAATACGCGCATCGATCTCAAGCTCAATCAGAACCTGACGTAAGGTCATACGCTTTGCATCCAGCAGCTCACATAACTCTCTCTCCGAGGGCAATTTGGAGCCCGCTGGTAAATTATTCTCGTTTAACCAGCTTTCAAAGCGCTCTCTGAGCACATCAACATTGTTTTTCTTTTTCATTTCGCTCATCTGGTTTAAACCAATTTGAAGCTAAGATATTTGAGTGCAGGAAATACTCAAGTTTTTTTTCAACGCAGAGTTTCTTTTTGTGGACCAGGTATCAAGAATGGCTTTGAAGCAAACCGTGACCGTCAGGTTTTTGCCCGGTTTGGTACGCAGGAGATGAACCACGGGGGAGAGGTAAATCAGGTGTCGCCACCTGATTTAATTGCCAGATGAAGGTAGGTTTATTTTCCCCACAAACGGCGGGAATTGTCTTCGATCTTGCCGCTTAGACGGCGCTTTTGCATCGTTCTGGTCCAGCTTTTTGATAACCCGGCAGCCGACAGTAAACGGTGATATTGCGAATCATCAAACGGCATATGCCAGGCGATAGCAATTGCCTCCTGTACGCTGACGTCGCTCACGCGTGACGCCAGGATCAATGGCGCGTCTGCTGACACCTGACCAGGCGCGATGACGCTGCACAGCCAGCCTGTCTTACCCACATCCTGCATCTGGCTGGCCATATCGCTGATGCCAAAATGGAAATTCAGCTTAAAGCACGGCGAGCGCGGCTGCGTGACCTGAATCAGCGCCTCTCCCCACTGGAAAATGTCGCCAATATACACATTCTCTTCAGTCAGCCCCTCAGTAGAGAGGTTCTCACCAAACGCGGGGGCGACAAATAGCTCCGCCTGCTCCGGAAACGCTTGTCTCCAGTGCTGATAGTGTTCACGCGGATAGTGACACAGCGCGCGATCCGGCCCGCCGTGAATTTTCGTTTCCGCTTGTTCATCCCCCGTCAGCCCCAGTTCGGTCAGCATCAACTCACCGTCAATCTGGACTTTAGCAATCGCGCTGGGACGGCTTCCCGTGTAGTCCCGAACTTTGCCCGTAAAAACATCGACCGGATATCGCATCTGTTCCCTCTCCCGATAAATTTCCCCCATTACACCACATTTATTTTACCCCAGTCGCTCAAAATGAGAGCACGGTTCACATGAAACTTAGGGACACATGCTATCAATGTAATCTGGTTTTGAAACATCATTTCAAATAAGGAGTCGACAACGTGACTGGTCAATCGCAATTTGCTGGCGTCTGGTGTCCTTCCATTACGCCAATGGACAATGATGGCAAGATCGATCTCAACGGTCTAAGCCAACATCTCAAACGCCTTACCGAGGCCAAAATCGACGTGATTTTGCTGATGGGCAGCATCGGGGAATTTGCCTCCTTTACGCTCGAAGAAAGGCTGCTGCTGATCCGCGAAGCCCGTGCCATGAGCTCGCTAAAGATGGTCGCCAACGTCTCATCCACCTGCCAGAATGATGTTTTATTGATGGCGCAGGAAGCGTATCGCTCAGGTTACGATGCCGTGATGATCCTGCCACCCTACTACTACGGACAAACAGCGAAACAGCTGCTGAGCTACTTCCGTCAGTTGGGGCAGAAACTCAGCGGCAAATGGTTTGCTTATAACTTCCCGGCACGCACCGGCTGCGATTTAACCCCCGAACTGGTAGCTACCCTCGCCGCCGAGTTCCCGAATTTTGCTGGCATTAAAGACACCGTCGACTGCCAGTCCCATACCCGCAGTATGATTCAGACCACCCGCGCCGTGCGGGAGGATTTTGCCGTGCTGTCCGGCTATGACGAATACTACATTCCCAACCTGTTGGCAGGTGGCGCGGGGATTATTTCAGGGTTGAACAACGTCATGCCGGAACTGTTTGTCAGCGCGCGGGAAGCGTTTAAACAGGGCGACCTGGCAGCGCTTCGCGATATTCAGGACCAGATTGGCACCTACATGTCCATCTATGCCATCGGCGAAGATTTTGTCACCACCATCAAAACCGTGGTATCGCGTAAATTTGGCTATTGTACCGGCGTGTCACGTAATGCCGGTGGAGAGTTGAACGAGAGTGAGTGCCGAACAATCGATGAGGTGTTTGTCGTCAAAGGGTAAAAATTAAGCCGGATGGAGCAGACCATCCGGCTTAAGAGACTTACTTCACGGTACCACGAATATCAATTTCTGCCGCCCTTGCTTTGACCTTTTTCGACCAGATAGACGTGATAATCGGCACCAGAATGGAGGTCACAATCACCGACGTGGCGACCAGGGAAGTTGCTGCCGGTGCCATCGGTTTAAATGCCGGAACCATTTCAGCAATCAGCACAGGCGTAGCAACCGCCGCCCCCGCGGAACTGGAAGCGGCAATCCCCGCCGTACCATCGCCACCACCAATCAGTTTATCGGCGATAATCAATGGAATACCAGTGATGATAATCACCGCCACGCCCAGCAGAATACCCAGCACGCCGGTCTGCGCAATCACGCTCAAATCAATGGTGTTACCTAATGCGAAGGCAAAGAACGGGATCAGCGTCTGCACCGCTTTGCTGAAGAACTCCCGCAGTTCAGGGTCCAGATTCCCCAGCGCAAAGCCAATCAGGAACGGCAATACTGCACCAACAAATACGTGCGGTTCAAACGACGCGATCCCGGCGGTTCCCAGAATCACCATGGTCATCAGCGGGCCAGACTCCAGCGACATCAGGACAAACGCTCCGGCCTCTTCTTTGGTGCCGTACTGCTGCATAATCGAGGCATACAGCCCGCCGTTGGTCATATCCATCGCGGCCACCAGCGCCAGCGTAGACAACCCAGCGAAGAATCCGACCTCTACACCATGTTCCGGCAGAATGCGTGAAGCAATTGCTGCAACCACCCACGCCACCAGAATCTTGGTTATGACTAACGTACCTGATTTACGCAGCACGGTGCCGGTGGCGCTTAGCTTGATCGACGCCCCCATGCAAAAGAACCAGACCGCCAGGATTGGTACCGTACCGGTGATCATACCGTTGGTAAAGGAGCCGAAATATTTCCCGGCGCCGGGGGAAAAGGTGTGACACAACGCGCCCAGGAAAAGCGGCACCAGCATCATACCGCCTGGGATTTTCTCTATCGTACGTTTGATCTGCATTTCCATCACCTGTAGACATAAAAATGGGGCAATTTTTATGGGCGATTGCATCTTGCTTTGAGATGCGCCCGTCTTGATGAAAAGAAGATAGACATTCATAGAGACTATAAAAGTGATCCCACTCGCATAATAAAACCTTGTTTCAATTTAAGTGGGCCATTGTTTTTATATTGAGTTTGATCACAAAAAAACCCCACAAGCATCGCTTGCAGGGCTTTTTGTTAAAGCGTAGAACTTATTTTTTTGCTGCGAAACGCGCGGCAGCTTCGTCCCAGTTCACAACGTTCCAGAACTCTTTGATGTAGTCCGGGCGACGGTTCTGGAATTTCAGGTAGTAAGCGTGTTCCCACACGTCCAGGCCCACGATTGGGAAACCGGAAGCGCCAGAGATAGCTTCACCCATCAGCGGGGAATCCTGGTTGGCGGTGGAAACAACAGCCAGTTTGTCACCTTTCAGAACCAGCCACGCCCAGCCGGAGCCAAAGCGGGTTGCCGCTGCTTTTTCAAATTCAGCTTTGAAGTTGTCAACGGAGCCGAAGTCACGTTCGATAGCCGCTTTCAGGTCGCCCTGCAGCGTAGTACCGGTTTTCAGGCCTTTCCAGAACAGGCTATGGTTAGCGTGACCGCCCGCGTTGTTACGCAGTACGGTTTTCTTGTCTGCTGGCAGTTGATCCAGTTTGGTGATCAGCTCTTCAGCAGACAGGCTCGCAAATTCAGGCAGGCTTTCCAGCGCAGCGTTGGCGTTATTTACGTAAGCCTGGTGGTGTTTGGTGTGGTGGATTTCCATCGTCTGCTTATCGAAGTGCGGTTCAAGGGCATCATAAGCGTACGGCAGGGATGGCAGTGTATAACTCATAATCATCTCCAGTATTGTCGGGCGGCCAGTGTTAACGCCGCGTAAGCAGTTGGGTCATTATAGTTAATTAAATGATATTGAAAATGATTATCAATGCCGTACTTTTTACAGGGTCTTAATGAATCAAACCCATTGTTAAAGATGTGAGCCGAATCACCCACTTAACGTGATAATTGCCAACATGCGCAAAAGGGCGGCAATCGTCAAAAGGTTAACCACCTGCGTAATTTTTAAACTCGTTAGGTCGGAGGGGTCATTACCGACGATAAAAAATAACGAGGATTAAGTCATGAGTAACGCGATTACGATGGGTATCTTTTGGCATTTGATAGGGGCAGCCAGTGCCGCCTGTTTCTATGCCCCGTTCAAGCAAGTCAAACATTGGTCATGGGAAACGATGTGGTCGGTTGGCGGGATCGTCTCCTGGATAATCCTGCCGTGGACCATCAGCGCTATGTTACTTCCCGATTTCTGGGCCTACTTCAGCTCCTTCAGCCTCTCCACACTGGCTCCGGTATTTCTGTTTGGTGCAATGTGGGGGATTGGCAATATCAACTATGGCCTGACCATGCGCTATCTCGGTATGTCGATGGGTATCGGGATTGCGATAGGTATTACGCTGATTGTCGGCACGCTGATGACCCCGATTATCAACGGCAATTTTGATGTACTGATCAATACCTCTGGTGGCCGCATGACGCTGCTTGGCGTACTGGTCGCGCTGATTGGCGTAGGCATTGTTACCCGTGCCGGTCAGTTAAAAGAACGCAAAATGGGCATCAAAGCGGAAGATTTCAACCTGAAAAAAGGTCTGGTTCTGGCCGTCATGTGCGGTATTTTCTCCGCCGGGATGTCCTTTGCGATGAACGCAGCGAAACCGATGCACGATGCCGCCGCCGCGTTGGGCGTCGATCCGCTGTATGTCGCCCTGCCTAGCTATGTGGTTATTATGGGCGGTGGCGCGCTTGTTAACCTGGGCTTCTGCTTCATTCGTCTGGCAAAAGTGAAGAACTTGTCGATAAAAGCCGACTTCTCGTTAGCCAAACCGCTGATTATCACCAACGTGCTGCTCTCTGCGCTTGGTGGCTTGATGTGGTATCTGCAATTCTTCTTCTACGCCTGGGGCCACGCACGTATTCCGGCGCAGTATGACTATGTAAGCTGGATGCTGCACATGAGCTTCTATGTTCTGTGCGGCGGGATTGTCGGTCTGGTATTGAAAGAGTGGAAAAACGCGGGTCGTCGTCCGGTCAGCGTGCTAAGCCTCGGCTGCGTGGTGATCATTGTCGCGGCAAACATTGTCGGTCTGGGAATGGCCAGCTAAGCATGCTGAGTACTGAGATGACGCCACTGGCTCGGCGTCATCCCGGTTTCCCGCGTAAATACCACCGAAAAGTAGTTACTGTCCTCAAAGCCGCAGCGCATGGAAATCTCACTGATCATCAACCGACTATGTTTGAGCAGATACTGCGCATGGCAAACCCGCACCTGGCGGAGATACTGGTTGATAGTCATCCCGGTCTGGCTGCGAAACTGCTGGCGCAAAACGCGCTCGCTGCACCGTTCGCGCTCGCAAAACGTATCCAGTTCGAACGCATGCTCATGGCTACCGGCTAATGCGGTGATCAGTTTATCCAGCAGCGTTTCACTGGAGGTCGCCGGGAGCGTATCTGTGGCATAACGATGCCGCTTAAGTTGTGTCACCAACTGCCCGAACAGCAGCTCAGCCATGGTAAAAGCCTGTGCATCACGTTGATTGCTTTCATGCTCAAGCTGGCTTATCACCTGTCGGACCTGACTCATGCCAACGCTGCCGAGTCGCCAATGCGGCTGCCTCGGCGTACCGTCAAATCCGGGGATCGCCCCTTGCCAGTCAACATTCAGCGTCAACCGCTCCGGGCAGTAGATGATATTTTGCAACACCAGGTCGTTCACGGAGGTGTAGGAGTGTTTATCTTCGGCGCGAATGTAAAACAGATCGCCACGGGTTATCCGGTACGGACGATCGTTAAGGACATGCAGACCATTACCGCGCCAGACCATAACCAGCTCGCAAAACTCGTGGGTATGCTCAGCAAAGACATCCTGCGGATAACGGTCAGCCACGGCCACAGCCTGCTGCTCATGCGCAAAGAAGTCTGATTTCAGAAGGATTAGCTGATTCGCCATCACATGACCTCAACCTGAATGCTTGCCGGATGCGCTGCGCTTATCCGGCCTACAGGACATCCACGTAGGCCGGATAAGGCGTAAAGGGACATGATTATCTGAGATTCAGCGGTAAAAAACGTTGATAGCTTTCGCGTTACTGGAGGCGGCTTGCCACAACGAGATCGCGCCCCTGACGAATATCGCGTGGTGACCACTTGAACTCACGACGAAAAAGCGTGGAAAAGTGGTTACTGTCGCCGAATCCGCAGAGATAAGCGATGTCTGTCACACTGTCATCACTGTGGCGAAGCAGATGTCGGGCCTTGATCAGCCGCAAGCGGTTAAGGTAGCGCTGCGGCGTCAATCCGGTTTGCTGTTTGAGC
Organism: Citrobacter sp. Cpo221; assembly: GCF_030332345.1. Classification (NCBI taxonomy): domain Bacteria; kingdom Pseudomonadati; phylum Pseudomonadota; class Gammaproteobacteria; order Enterobacterales; family Enterobacteriaceae; genus Citrobacter; species Citrobacter sp. Cpo221. The sequence continues at coordinate 50,366 of NZ_JAOWIA010000010.1, read as the reverse complement.
TGGCGATGCAGAGTGCGCAAAGAGAGGGAAAACTTCTCGGCCAGAGCCTCCCAACACACCTCGTCGGCAAAGTTATCTTCCAGCCACGCCATCAGGAGGTTAAGCCGCGCGTCGTTATCGGTCGCGGCTTCCATCAGGCTGCTTTTACGCAGCAGCACCAGCAGCTGCATAAACAGGATCTCGCGATTTGCCGCCGTTGGTGTATCCATCCCCTCACCGAGCGCTTCCATCTGCCCCACCAGTTGTCGAACCTGCTGCAACACACCCTGATTCACCCGCCAGTGGGAAGGATACTGCCCATTCTGTTCCTGAGGTAAAAGCTGATTCAGCCCAGCCAGAAATTGAAACGCATCCGGGGAACGATACAACACATTGGTCAGGCACAGATTGTCAGTATGTTCATATAAATGCCGGTCATGATCGCGAACGAAACACACCGTACCGCCGCTGATAGTGTAAGGCTGTCCGTTGAACACATGGATCCCCGTGCCGTGTTCGACCACCACAATTTCATGAAAATCATGATGATGTTCTGGAAACGCAGGTTGAGGAAGCCGCGGTTCAATAGCCACTGGCGCTTTACCTGTCGGAAAAAAATCCACGCAATGCAATACCGTCATGATGCCATCCTTCCCGATCAAATGAACATGGCTGAATAGTAATTAAGGGTTATCACCCTCACCTTAAATTTTTGACGCCAAAGTGCGTAAACACGGTCAATTCTTCAAGAAATGGCGGGAAAGATCGGGAATTGCGGAAGACGTCACATCCGCTAAAACCGGTCCTATTAATAGAAATTGTGAACAGCGTCACGTTCACCTTTGCCACGTTGCCAGCCGCTAATTGCGGCTGTCACTGTCAAGAAGGTACGCGTTATCTGGGGTTCTTAGACTGAGTGCAATAAAACTCAGAAGGACCTCGCTATGACTTTTCGCCATTGTGTCGCAGTCGATCTCGGCGCATCCAGTGGGCGCGTAATGCTGGCGCGTTACGACAGTGAACACCGCACCCTGACGCTGCGTGAAATCCACCGCTTCGTGAACTGCCTGCAAAAAACAGATGGTTTTGACACCTGGGACATCGACAGCCTGGAAAACGATATTCGTTTTGGCCTGAAAAAAGTCTGCGATGAAGGCATTCGGATAGACAGCATCGGTATTGATACCTGGGGCGTGGATTACGTCCTGATCGATAACGCCGGACAACGTGTCGGTCTGCCGGTCTCTTACCGTGACAGCCGCACGACCGGCATTATGGCGCAGGCGATGACGCAGCCGGGTAAAGGTGAAATTTACCGCCGTAGCGGTATTCAGTTTCTGCCCTTTAACACCCTGTATCAGCTGCGTGCGTTGGTTGAACAGCAGCCAGAACTGCTCCCGCAGGTGGCCCATGCCCTGCTGATCCCCGACTACTTCAGCTTTCGCCTGACCGGCAAAATGAACTGGGAATACACCAACGCCACCACCACCCAGCTAGTCAATATCAATACCGACGAATGGGATGACACACTGCTGGCGTGGACCGGGGCAGACAAAGCCTGGTTTGGTCGCCCGACGCATCCAGGGAACGTGATCGGCCACTGGATTTGCCCGCAGAAAAACCAAATTCCGGTTGTCGCCGTCGCCAGTCACGACACGGCCAGCGCGGTCATTGCTTCTCCGCTGGCCGACAAAAACAGCGCCTATCTCTCTTCCGGGACCTGGTCGCTGATGGGCTTTGAGAGCAGAACGCCGTATACCAACGATGCGGCGCTGGCGGCGAATATCACCAACGAAGGCGGCGCGGAAGGACGCTACCGTGTCCTGAAAAATATTATGGGGCTGTGGCTGCTCCAGCGCGTATTAAAAGAGCGCCAGATTACCGACCTGCCAACGCTTATCAGCCAAACGCAAGCGCTGCCGGCCTGCCGGTTCCTGATAAACCCGAACGACGATCGCTTTATCAACCCCGACGATATGAGCGCAGAAATTCAGGCGGCATGCCGTGAATCGGGCCAACCCGTTCCCCTGCAAAACGCCGAACTGGCGCGCTGTATCTTCGACAGCCTGGCGTTGCTGTACGCCGACATCCTGCAAGAACTGGCACAACTGCGTGGTGCAGCATTTAGCCAACTGCATATTGTCGGTGGCGGCTGCCAGAACGCCTTACTGAACCAACTGTGCGCGGATGCCTGCGGTATTCGCGTGATGTCCGGGCCGATTGAGGCCTCCACGCTCGGCAATATTGGCATCCAGTTGATGACGCTGGACGAGCTGAACAACGTCGATGATTTCCGTCAGGTGGTGCGCGCCAACTACGAACTGACCACCTTCATTCCCAATCCTGAAAGTGAAATTGCCCGCTACCAGGCGCAGTTTCAATCACTACGACAGACAAAGGAGCTTTGCGCATGACCACTCAACTTGAACAAGCCTGGGAACTGGCAAAACTGCGTTTCGCCGCGGTAGGCATTGATGTCGAGGCGGCCTTACGCCAGCTCGATCGCCTGCCGGTCTCCATGCACTGCTGGCAGGGCGATGATGTCGCCGGTTTCGAAAACCCGGAAGGCTCGCTCACTGGCGGTATTCAGGCTACCGGTAACTATCCGGGTAAAGCGCGTAACGCCACCGAACTGCGGGCCGATCTGGAGCAAGCGCTAAGCCTGATTCCTGGTCCAAAACGTCTGAATTTGCACGCGATCTATCTGGAATCGGATACACCGGTTCCCCGCGACCAAATCAAACCCGAACACTTCAAAAACTGGGTTGAGTGGGCGAAAGCGAACCAGTTAGGGCTGGATTTCAACCCATCCTGCTTCTCACACCCGCTGAGCGCCGACGGTTTCACGCTGGCGCACGCCGACGACACCATTCGCCAGTTCTGGATCGATCACTGCAAAGCCAGCCGTCGCGTCTCGGCGTATTTTGGCGAGCAGTTGGGTACACCATCGGTGATGAACATCTGGATCCCGGATGGCATGAAAGACATCACCGTTGACCGTTTAGCGCCGCGCCAGCGTCTGCTGGACGCGCTGGACGAAGTGATCAGCGAGAAACTCGACCCGGCGCATCATATCGATGCCGTCGAAAGCAAGCTGTTTGGCATCGGTGCGGAAAGCTACACCGTGGGCTCTAACGAGTTCTACATGGGTTACGCCACCAGCCGCCAGACCGCACTGTGTCTGGATGCGGGCCACTTCCATCCGACTGAAGTGATCTCCGACAAAATTTCCGCCGCCATGCTGTATGTACCGCGCCTGCTGCTGCACGTCAGCCGTCCGGTGCGCTGGGACAGCGACCACGTGGTGCTGCTGGATGATGAAACTCAGGCGATTGCCAGCGAGATCGTCCGCCACAACCTGTTTGACCGCGTACACATTGGCCTCGACTTCTTCGACGCCTCCATTAACCGCATTGCCGCGTGGGTGATCGGCACCCGCAATATGAAAAAAGCCCTGCTGCGCGCGCTGTTAGAACCCACCGAACAACTGCGTCAGCTCGAAGCCAACGGCGACTACACCGCACGCCTGGCCCTGCTGGAAGAGCAAAAATCGCTGCCGTGGCAGGCCGTCTGGGAGATGTATTGCCAGCGCCACGACACGCCTGCGGGCAGCCAGTGGCTGGACAGCGTGCGCGCTTATGAAAAAGAGATTTTGAGCAAACGTAGCTAACCGTGACGCCAGGCTTGTAGGCCGGATAAGACGCCCCGCGTCGCCATCTGGCAATGAATGAAACACGATTGCCGGATACCGCTTCGCTTATCCGGCCTTCGTAAGACCCGATAACGTTCGGGCAATAAACAGGAACACCGAACATGCAAAAAATTACTACTTCCTGGTTCGTCCAGGGGATGATCAAAGCCACTTCTGATGCGTGGCTGAAAGGCTGGGACGAGCGTAACGGCGGCAACCTGACGCTGCGTCTTGATGAAGCAGATATCGCGCCGTTTAGCGCCGATTTCTACGAAAAACCACGCTATATTGCGCTAAGTCAGCCGATGCCGCTGCTGGCAAACACGCCGTTTATCGTCACTGGTTCCGGTAAATTTTTCCGTAACGTTCAGCTCGATCCCGCGGCAAATTTGGGCGTGGTACAAGTAGACAGCGACGGTGCGGGCTACCACATCCTCTGGGGCCTGACCCACGAGGCCGTGCCGACCTCTGAACTGCCGGCTCACTTCCTCTCCCACTGCGAACGCATTAAAGCGACGAACGGTAAAGACCGCGTGATCATGCACTGCCATGCCACCAACCTGATCGCTCTGACCTACGTACTGGAAAACAACACAGCGCTGATTACCCGCAAGCTGTGGGAAGGCAGCACCGAGTGCCTGGTGGTGTTCCCGGATGGCGTTGGCATTCTGCCGTGGATGGTGCCGGGTACAGATGAAATTGGTCAGGCTACCGCCGAGGAAATGCAGAAACACTCGCTGGTACTTTGGCCGTTCCACGGCGTGTTCGGAAGCGGACCTACCCTAGACGAAGCGTTCGGTTTGATAGATACCGCAGAGAAATCCGCCGAAGTTCTGGTCAAAATCTTTTCGATGGGCGGTATGAAGCAGACCATCTCACGTGAAGAGCTGGTCGCACTTGGCAAACGCTTTGGTGTTACGCCGCTGGCAAGCGCCATAGAGCTGTACTGATACCTCCCAACTCAACGCCGGATGCGGCTTCACCTTATCCGGCCTACAGGATTTTATTATTAAGGAGAATAGTGATGAGCTTTATGTTGGCACTGCCAAAAATTAGCCTGCATGGCGCCGGCGCGATTGCCGATATGGTGAATCTCGTGGCGAATAAACAATGGGGCAAAGCGCTGATCGTCACCGATGGTCAACTGGTAAAACTGGGCCTGCTGGATAGCCTGTTTGCCGCGCTGGATAAACATCAAATGTCTTACCACCTGTTTGATGAAGTATTCCCGAACCCGACAGAAGAGCTGGTACAGAAAGGTTTTGCGGCCTATCAGAACGCAGAATGTGACTACATCATCGCCTTCGGTGGCGGCAGCCCGATCGATACCGCCAAAGCGGTAAAAATCCTGACAGCCAACCCTGGCCCTTCTACCGCTTACTCCGGCGTGGGCAAAGTGAAAAATGCGGGCGTCCCGCTGGTCGCCATCAACACTACCGCCGGTACGGCAGCAGAGATGACCAGCAACGCAGTCATTATCGACTCTGCCCGTAAGGTTAAAGAGGTGATCATCGACCCGAATATCATCCCGGATATCGCCGTGGATGATGCCAGCGTGATGCTGGAAATCCCGGCCTCCGTCACCGCCGCAACCGGTATGGACGCCCTGACCCACGCGGTGGAAGCCTATGTTTCCGTTGGTGCTCATCCGCTTACCGACGCTAACGCACTGGAAGCGATTCGCCTGATCAACCTGTGGCTACCAAAAGCGGTCGACGACGGTCATAACCTCGAAGCTCGTGAGCAAATGGCGTTTGGTCAGTATCTGGCGGGGATGGCATTTAACAGTGCTGGTCTGGGTCTGGTGCATGCGCTGGCGCACCAGCCGGGCGCAACCCATAATCTGCCACACGGCGTCTGCAACGCCATCCTGCTGCCGGTAATCGAAAACTTTAACCGTCCGAACGCCGTGGCGCGCTTTGCCCGCGTGGCGCAGGCAATGGGCGTCGATACCCGTGACATGAGCGATGAAGCGGCAAGTATGGAGGCCATCAACGCGATTCGTGCACTCAGCAAGCGTGTCGGTATTCCTGCGGGCTTTAGCTCCCTTGGCGTGACGAAAGAGGATATTGAAGGCTGGCTGGATAAAGCGTTGGCCGATCCGTGTGCGCCGTGCAACCCGCGCACCGCCAGCCGCGACGAGGTCCGCGAGCTGTATCTGGAGGCGTTATGATCCGCAAGGCCTTTGTGATGCAGGTGAATGCCGACGCGCACGTTGAGTACCAGCGTCGTCATAACCCCATCTGGCCAGAGCTGGAAGCGGTGCTGAAAGAGCACGGCGCCCATCACTACGCGATTTATCTCGATCAGGCGCGCAATCTGCTGTTCGCCACCGTTGAGATTGAGTCCGAAGAACGCTGGAATGCCGTTGCCAGCACCGACGTTTGCCAACGTTGGTGGAAGCATATGCGTGACGTAATGCCTGCAAACCCGGACAACAGCCCGGTTAGCGCAGAGCTAAAAGAAGTGTTTTATTTGCAGTAAGTTATATGCCCGGTAGCGCAAGCTTACCGGGCCTACGGTTTTATTTTTTGTAGATCGGATAAGCGATAGCGCCATCCGACAATTCAATTTTGCTCAGAGACCAGAATCGCCTGGGTGTCAGGCTCCAGCGCTTTAAAAATATGCGCCCGATCGGCGGGGTAACAAATATAGTCCCCCTCGCCTAACTCCTCCGGCGCTTCAGTCAATCCTACCATCGCCTTACCCTGCGTCACGATGATGTGTTCAACCGATCCCGGTGGATGCGGCTGTGAAATACGATCCGCGCCCGGTTGCGTCAGCAGCAGATAGATATCCCGCCGCGCCCCCGGCGGGCAGGCGGCCAGTAAAATGGCCTGATAGTGCGCCTGCTCGGCTACCACCTTTGTCCCTTCTCCGCGACGAATCACCTGCGTTTTTTGTTCCTGCGGCTCCAGCAGGCGAGCAAAGGGAATATCCAACGCCACACACAGCGACCAGAGCGTTTCCAGGCTAGGATTGCCATTGCCCGCTTCCAATTGCGAGAGTGTCGATTTTGCAATCCCTGCGCGACGGGCAATCTCTGCCAATGACAAACCGGTGCGCTGGCGTTCACGCACAAGGCTTTTCGCGATCATACTGATGGGCTGGGTCATTCACGACTCCATGTTCTTTATATCGAACGAATCGTTCGACTTGTAATATTAACTGGTCGCGTTCATTATAATGGAAATTCGTTCGATATGGCTAAAACGGTATGAAACATTATTTTTCCAGTCTCAAAGGCGACACGATAAAAGCAATATTTTTAGTCTGTCTGGCCGTCGGCGTAGTCGGCATGTCATACGGCTCGCTGGCGATGGCCTACGGCTTCCCGCTGTGGGTACCGTTTGTGCTTTCGATTACGGTACTGGCGGGTGCGTCCGAATTTATGTTTATCGGCATCGTCGCCAGCGGCGGTAACCCACTGGCGGCGGCGGCGGCCGGTTTACTGGTCAACGCCCGACACGTGCCGTTTGGCGTCACGGTGCGCGACCTGGTGGGCTCCCGGGCTGCGAGTTTCCTCGGCTGTCATATCATGAACGACGAAAGCGTAGTCTTTGGCCTGTCGCAAAAAACGCCCGAACAACGTAAAGCCGCCTTCTGGCTGTGCGGTCTGGGCGTCGCGATTTTCTGGCCTGTTGGCACACTGATCGGCGCGGGCGTCGGCAAACTGCTCCCCGCCCCGGAAACCATCGGTCTGGATGCCGTCTTCCCTGCAATTTTATTAGCCTTAGTGGTCCCGGCCTTTAAAAACCGCACCACGCTGATTCGCGCCTGTAGCGGTGCCGGGTTGTCGCTTGCCGCCATCCCCTTTGCGCCGGTCGGTTTACCTGTTCTGCTCTCACTGTTTGGCTTACTGACAAGGAAAAAATAATGGGCAACATGACGCTGTTTATCGTCGGTATCGCCATGTTATCTCTGGGAACGTATTTAATGCGTTTAGGAGGAGCGAAGCTTGGGAGCCGTTTAGCGTTCTCGGAACGCTCGCAGGCGCTGCTTTCCGACGCCGCAACGGTATTACTGTTCTCCGTTGCGCTGGCGACCACCTTTTACGAAGGTGAACACTTCGCTGGCATGGCCCGCGTGCTGGGCGTGGCTTTTGCGGTATTTCTCGCCTGGCGCAAGATGCCGCTAATCGTGGTGATCGTCGCTGCCGCAGTGGTGACGGCGCTGCTGCGAATGGCGGGCATAAACTAAAAAAGCGCCTCAAGGGCGCTTTTCGACAGTACTAAGGTATCTTATTTCAGCAGTTCGGCGGTCATGTGCACGCGGTTACCGGTGTATGCCTGAGTGATTTTGTAATCGCTGGCACCTGCGCGTTCAGCCTGAGCGGCGATTTTTGCTTCAGCGCTTTCCAGCGTAGAACCGGTTGCGGTCACTGTCTGAGCAGCGAAAGAACCGAATGAAGTAGCCAGAGCGATAACTGCGACAAAAGTTTTGATGCTTTTCATGATATAAACCCTTTAACTTAGTTGTTTGAGTAAGGCACCGTGCCTTGATGTGATAAATAATAGGCTGATACTCGAACAACTGAAAGCGGAAGGATTTGCCAGTCTTATTCAAATTATTTGAGAGATAAGATGTTACGTAATCAGGAATCACAATGGCTTGCTGGCAGCCGTAGAAAAACGCAACCGGCGGGTAGTTGGTTACTTCGTCAGGGTGAACCACAAAGTAAAATTCATCTTTTACATCATGGTGTGGCTCGTGCGGTTTATCACGCGGACAACGGCGTTGAAAGGGTTAAAGAGTTCTACTTTGCCGGGGAATACTGCTTTCTGTACCTGAACTGGCTAACTAACACGCCTGCCGATTACAGTCTGCAAATGATCGCCGCTGGAGAAACCACTGAAATCCCCTTGGCTTTGCTGGATGCGCCGGAAAATCAGGATATTAAGACTCTGCTACTGGTCCAGCAATTGATCTACAAAGAGAAAAAAGAGCAAATGCTGCTGCTCAATACCCCAGAGCAACGCTACCAGTACGTACAAACACACTTCCCGGACTGGGAGTCACAGCTCACCCAGCGCGATCTTGCCAGCTATATCGGCATTACCCCCGTTAGCCTGTCCCGTATTCGCCAGCGTCTTAACAAAGGTTAACGCCTTACGGTGATGCGTCGATTATTGTCCCGTCACTCTTTAATAGATGGCGACCACAATGAACGCATTTCTTCTTTCTCAGATGCTGGCTGGCATCAGCTTCTTACTGGATATTTCCGCTTTTCATTTTCAACGCCGGGCTATCACTTTAACGCTGCTCACCAGCTCCACTTCTCTGTTAGCTATCCATTTCTATCTTTTGGATCAACACGCTGCGGCTGGGTTAATGATCATTGCCGCATGCCGCTACGCGACAGCCATCGTCACCTTTCACCGCTGGGTGATGTGGGGATTTATGCTGGGGTCGCTGCTGTGTAGCATTTATCTTTGGCAAAATCTGTCGAGTATATTGCCGCTGATGGGAAGCCTGCTGATGACATTTGCGTCATTTCAAAAACGCAGCGGAAAATTACGGGGATACACCTTGTGTGGCAGCCTGTGTTGGCTGCTGAACAATGTGATTGTTGGCTCGCCAGTTGCCGTAATCATGGAACTGGCGTTTTCAGGCAGTATTCTGGCTGCCTGGTGGCGTCACAGCGCGACCAGACGTTGCGGATGCGTATAGATCGTCGCCCTGCCCGGTTTGCAAAAACCCACCAGCGTCAGGTTACAACGTTCGGCAACTTCCACGGCGAGCGTTGTCGCCGCAGAAACAGCAAACAGGATCTCCACACCGCACATCGCCGACTTCTGCACCATCTCATAACTGGCGCGGCTGGAGACTAATACCGCGCCCTGTTGCCAGGTTTCCCCTTCGATTGCACGTCGTCCCAGCAGTTTATCCAACGCAACATGACGTCCAACATCTTCATGCCCGCCCGCCAGATGACCTGACGGTTGTACCCAGGCAGCCGCGTGCGTGCAGCCTGTCAGTTGCCCCACGGGTTGAAAATCGTTGAGATGTCGTAAAGCGTTATCAAGATTCGCCAGATCGAATGTCTGGGTAAACGGCAGCGGCTGGACCGGCTTGCCAATGTCATTGAGCTGCTCCACGCCACAAACGCCGCAACCGGTGCGACCGGCCAGCGCGCGACGACGTTCCTTCAGCCCCATAAAGCGACGGCTGGACAGTTCAACCTGCACTTCCAATCCGTTGCAGGAAGGCACTACGTCCATTCCGTAGATATCCTGCGGGGACTCAATAATGCCTTCAGAAAGTGAAAAACCCATCGCGAAGTGCTCAAGATCTTTCGGTGATGCCATCATCACCACGTGCGAAATCCCGTTGTATACCAGCGCAACAGGCACTTCTTCAGCTACCTCATCAGGCTGAGGATGTTGCAAATCCTCGCGTTTCCAGAGGGTCAACTGGCGAGATCCTGTCGAAGATGTCACATTCTTGATGTTTTCTTGAATAATCTTATTCACTTTCTTTTAACCATATTGGAACACGCATACCAACATTGTGGTATTCTTTACAAATCCCTCCTGGACGGAGGGAAATTCACCCAATTCTGGACCTTTGCGGTCCCGTCCGCAAAGAAAAATAACAACCACTTCCCTCGCGTTCGCGTTACAGAAAAGCGAAGGGAACGTGACAATGTCGAAACAAGGAGCGAACCATGCAGGTCAGCAGAAGGCAGTTCTTTAAGATCTGCGCTGGCGGTATGGCAGGCACCACGGCAGCGGCACTGGGCTTTGCACCCGGCGTAGCGCTCGCGGAAACACGGCAATATAAACTGCTGCGCACCCGCGAAACCCGTAACACCTGCACTTACTGTTCCGTTGGCTGTGGACTGTTAATGTACAGCCTCGGTGACGGCGCAAAAAACGCCAAAGCATCCATCTTCCATATCGAAGGGGACCCGGATCACCCGGTGAACCGTGGCGCGCTGTGCCCGAAAGGGGCAGGACTTGTGGACTTCATCCACTCCGAAAGCCGCCTGAAATTCCCGGAATATCGCGCACCAGGCTCAGATAAGTGGCAACAGATTAGCTGGGATGAGGCATTTGACCGCATCGCTAAGCTGATGAAAGAAGACCGCGACGCTAACTACGTGGCACAAAACGCTGAAGGCGTAACCGTTAACCGCTGGCTTTCCACCGGGATGCTGTGTGCTTCCGCTTCCAGTAACGAAACCGGCTATTTAACGCAAAAATTCTCCCGCGCGCTCGGTATGCTCGCGGTCGACAACCAGGCACGCGTCTGACACGGACCAACGGTAGCAAGTCTTGCTCCAACATTTGGTCGCGGTGCGATGACCAACCACTGGGTCGACATTAAAAACGCCAACCTCGTTGTGGTGATGGGCGGTAACGCCGCTGAAGCTCACCCGGTCGGATTCCGCTGGGCGATGGAAGCCAAAATTCACAACGGCGCGAAGCTGATTGTTATCGATCCACGCTTTACGCGAACCGCTGCGGTGGCTGATTTCTATGCTCCGATTCGTTCCGGTACTGACATTGCTTTCCTGTCAGGCGTTTTGCTGTACCTGCTGAACAACGAAAAATTCAACCGCGAATACACTGAGGCCTACACCAACGCCAGCCTGATCGTGCGTGAGGATTACGGTTTCGAAGATGGCCTGTTCACCGGCTACGACGCGGACAAACGCAAGTATGACAAAACCAGCTGGAACTACGAGCTGGATGAAAAAGGCTTCGCCAAACGCGATGTCACTCTGCAACATCCGCGCTGCGTGTGGAACCTGCTGAAACAGCACGTCTCCCGCTACACACCGGACGTTGTAGAAAACATCTGCGGTACGCCAAAGGCCGATTTCCTGAAGGTCTGTGAGTACATCGCAGAAACCAGCGCCAAAGATAAAACCGCGTCGTTCCTGTACGCCCTGGGCTGGACGCAACACTCCGTGGGTGCGCAGAACATCCGTACCATGGCGATGATCCAGTTGCTGCTTGGCAACATGGGGATGGCTGGCGGCGGTGTTAACGCCCTGCGCGGTCACTCCAACATTCAGGGCCTGACCGACTTAGGCCTGCTGTCACAAAGCCTGCCAGGCTATATGACGCTGCCAAGCGAGAAACAGACTGACCTGCAAACCTACCTTGCCGCCAACACGCCAAAACCGTTGCTGGAAGGTCAGGTGAACTACTGGGGCAACTACCCGAAATTCTTCGTTTCGATGATGAAAGCCTTCTTTGGCGATAAAGCGACAGCGGAAAACAGCTGGGGCTTCGACTGGCTGCCGAAGTGGGATAAAGGGTACGACGTCCTGCAGTACTTCGAGATGATGAATCAGGGCAAAGTGAATGGCTATATCTGCCAGGGCTTTAACCCGGTCGCGTCATTCCCGAACAAAAACAAAGTTGTGGCTTCACTGTCCAAACTGAAGTTCCTGGTCACTATCGACCCGCTCAACACCGAAACGTCCACCTTCTGGCAAAACCACGGTGAGTCGAACGATGTGGATCCGTCGAAAATCCAGACCGAAGTGTTCCGTCTGCCATCCACCTGCTTCGCCGAAGAGAACGGTTCTATCGTTAACTCCGGTCGCTGGCTGCAGTGGCACTGGAAAGGCGCGGATGCCCCAGGGATTGCCGTTACCGATGGCGAAATCCTCGCTGGTATCTTCTTACGCCTGCGTAAGATGTATGCCGAGCAGGGTGGCGCGAACCCGGAACAGGTGCTGAGCATGACCTGGAACTACTCCACCCCACACGAACCGGCTTCGGAAGAAGTGGCGATGGAGAGTAACGGTAAAGCGCTGGCCGACATTACCGACCCGGCAACCGGCGCGGTTATCGTCAAGAAAGGCCAACAGCTTAGCTCGTTCGCCCAACTACGTGACGACGGCACTACCTCCAGCGGCTGCTGGATTTTTGCCGGTAGCTGGACGCCGGAAGGCAACCAGATGGCGCGACGCGATAATGCCGACCCGTCAGGCCTTGGCAATACGCTGGGCTGGGCATGGGCGTGGCCGCTCAACCGACGTATTCTGTACAACCGCGCCTCTGCTGATCCGCAGGGGAATCCGTGGGATCCAAAACGTCAGATCCTGAAATGGGACGGGGCAAAATGGAGCGGGATGGATATTCCGGACTACAGCGCCGCCGCACCGGGCAGCAACGTTGGGCCGTTCATCATGCAGCCGGAAGGGATGGGACGCCTGTTTGCTATCGATAAGATGGCGGAAGGTCCGTTCCCGGAACACTACGAGCCGTTTGAAACGCCGCTGGGAACTAACCCGCTGCACCCGAACGTTATCTCTAACCCTGCCGCACGTATCTTTAAAGGTGACGCGGAAGCACTGGGTAAAGCAGATAAGTTCCCGTACGTCGGTACAACCTACCGTCTGACCGAGCACTTCCACTACTGGACCAAGCATGCGCTGCTGAATGCCATCGCTCAGCCGGAACAGTTTGTGGAAATTGGCGAGAAGCTGGCGAATAAGCTCGGTATCTCCCACGGCGATACCGTCAAAGTCTCCTCTAATCGCGGCTACATTAAGGCCAAGGCGGTGGTGACCAAACGTATTCGCACGCTGAAGGCTAACGGTAAGGATATCGACACTATCGGTATTCCGATTCACTGGGGCTACGAAGGTGTGGCGAAAAAAGGCTTTATCGCTAACACGTTAACGCCATTCGTCGGTGATGCGAACACGCAGACGCCGGAATTTAAGTCCTTCCTCGTGAACGTGGAAAAGGTGTAACGGAGACGACCTATGGCTTATCAATCGCAAGACATCATTCGTCGTTCCGCCACTAACGGTTTCACCCCCGCGCCTCAGGCGCGGGACCATCAGGAAGAAGTGGCGAAGCTTATCGACGTCACCACCTGTATCGGCTGTAAAGCGTGTCAGGTGGCGTGTTCTGAATGGAACGACATCCGTGATGAAGTGGGCAACAACGTTGGGGTGTACGACAACCCGGCTGATTTGACCGCCAAATCCTGGACGGTGATGCGCTTCTCGGAAGTGGAACAAAACGACAAACTGGAATGGCTTATCCGCAAGGATGGCTGTATGCACTGCGCCGATCCGGGCTGCCTGAAGGCGTGTCCGGCTGAAGGCGCAATCATTCAGTATGCCAACGGTATCGTCGACTTCCAGTCTGAGCAGTGCATCGGCTGTGGCTACTGCATCGCGGGCTGCCCGTTCGACGTTCCGCGCCTCAATCCGGAAGACAACCGCGTCTACAAATGTACGCTGTGCGTTGACCGTGTTGTGGTCGGGCAAGAACCGGCCTGCGTGAAAACCTGCCCAACCGGCGCCATTCATTTCGGCACCAAAGAGTCGATGAAAACCCTGGCAGGCGAACGCGTGGCGGAGCTGAAAACGCGTGGTTACGAAAACGCGGGTCTGTACGATCCGGCGGGTGTTGGCGGTACGCACGTAATGTACGTATTGCACCATGCGGACAAACCGAATCTGTATCACGGCCTGCCAGAGAACCCGGAGATCAGCGCTACCGTTAAATTCTGGAAAGGCATCTGGAAACCCCTCGCAGCCGTCGGCTTTGCAGCGACATTTGCGGCCAGCATCTTCCACTACGTCGGCGTAGGCCCGAACCGTGCGGAAGAGGAAGAAGACAATCTGCATGAAGAAAAAGACGAGGTGCGCAAATGAAACGACGTGACACCATCGTGCGCTACACGGCGCCGGAACGCATCAACCACTGGATCACCGCCTTCTGCTTCATTCTGGCGGCGGTGAGCGGGATGGGCTTTCTCTTCCCGTCTTTTAACTGGCTGATGCACATCATGGGCACTCCACAACTGGCGCGAATTGTGCACCCGTTTGTCGGCGTGATCATGTTTGCCTCGTTTATCATCATGTTTTTCCGTTACTGGCACCACAATCTAATCAATCGGGATGATATCTTTTGGGCGAAGAATATTCGTAAGATTGTCGTCAACGAGGAAGTAGGTGACACGGGACGTTATAACTTCGGCCAGAAATGCGTATTCTGGGCGGCGATTATCTTCCTGGTCCTGTTGTTGGTGAGCGGAGTGGTCATCTGGCGTCCGTATTTTGCGCCTGCTTTCTCAATCCCGGTGATCCGATTCGCGTTAATGCTGCATTCATTTGCCGCAGTAGCGTTAATTGTGGTTATCATGGTGCACATTTACGCCGCCCTTTGGGTGAAAGGCACCATTACCGCGATGGTGGAAGGATGGGTTACCAGCTCATGGGCGAAGAAACATCACCCGCGCTGGTACCGTGAAGTCCGCCAGAAACAGGAAAAGTCATCTGAATGAGTATTCGCATAATCCCGCAAGATGAGCTGGAGAAGAGCGAGAAACGCACGGCGGATATGATTCCGCCGTTATTATTCCCCAGACTCAAAAATTTGTATAACCGCCGCGCTGAGCGCCTGCGCGAGCTGGCCGAGAACAACCCGCTGGGCGACTACCTGCGCTTTGCCGCGCTGATCGCCCACGCGCAGGAAGTGGTGTTGTACGACCATCCGCTGCAGATAGATCTGACCACTCGCATCAAAGAAGCGAACGATCAGGGCAAACCGCCGCTGGATATCCACGTCCTACCACGCGACAAGCACTGGCAAAAACTGCTGCAATCGTTAATTGCTGAGCTGAAACCAGAAATGAGCGGCCCTGCGCTTGCCGTGATCGAAAATCTGGAAAAAGCCTCAGAGCAGGAACTGGAGCTGATGGCCAGCGCGCTGTTTGCCTCTGATTTCGCCTCCGTCAGCAGCGATAAAGCACCGTTTATTTGGGCTGCCCTGTCGCTCTACTGGGCGCAGATGGCAAGCCTGATCCCCGGCAAAGCCCGTGCGGAATACGGTGAGCAGCGTCAGTACTGCCCGGTGTGTGGTTCAATGCCGGTCTCCAGCATGGTGCAAATCGGTACTACTCAGGGGCTGCGCTATCTGCACTGCAACCTCTGCGAAACCGAGTGGCACGTGGTGCGTGTGAAGTGCAGCAACTGCGAGCAAAGCCGTGATTTGAACTACTGGTCGCTGGATAACGAACAGGCGGCAATTAAAGCTGAAAGCTGCGGCGACTGTGGGACTTACCTGAAGATTCTCTATCAGGAAAAAGACCCTAAAGTTGAAGCCGTGGCTGACGATCTCGCTTCACTGATGCTGGACGCGCACATGGAGCAAGAGGGCTTTGCCCGCAGCTCCATCAACCCGTTCCTGTTCCCGGGTGAAGGGGAGTAAGTTTTAAGATCTTCCCCCGGCAATTGAACCAAACTGCCGGGGATTATCTTAGTGCCTGAATGACATGTTTTGGATCATTGGCAATAGCACGTAACAACGCTTTTGCTGGACCGGTCGGTGAACGACGCCCTTGCTCCCAATTTCGCAACGTATCCACGCTTACCGATATCAAATCTGCGAAACGAGTCTGTGATAATCCTGAAGACTGGCGAATTTCCTTTATTTTCATGGCGTCAATATGAAAGGTACGGGAAGGTTGTCGCGTTCCTTGAGCGATCTCATTCATCTGAACCATACTTTGAGTTAATCGCTCAAATAGTGCCTTATCCATTTACCACCCCTCATTCAACATACGCAGCAGTACTTTTTCCTGCGGAGTCAGATCATCCTTGATCCCTTTCTGATAAATCAGCAACAAACGAATTTGTGATTTCCTGATTTGATGAAAGTAAATAATCCTCTTAACTATACGTCAATGGCGTATAGTACATTTTCCTCACAATACCGAATTCAAACAGCAGAAACCAATGACGGTATTTAATCTGCGAGCCGCTTTCCAGAATCATACCTGCCCCCATTT
Organism: Citrobacter sp. Cpo221; assembly: GCF_030332345.1. NCBI lineage: Bacteria > Pseudomonadati > Pseudomonadota > Gammaproteobacteria > Enterobacterales > Enterobacteriaceae > Citrobacter > Citrobacter sp. Cpo221. The sequence goes on along the minus strand of NZ_JAOWIA010000010.1, from coordinate 33,925 downwards.
TTCCCATTTTCATTCTTAGTTATCCAGGTTATAAACCTGTATATCTATACAGATAAGGGGATGTAAAAATGGCACTGGAAAGCGGGATTGCACAGCTGGTTGAGGCATTTATCGTGGCGGGACGCCCTTCTTCGCGCGAGCAGAATATTGATGACCGGAGAGCAGGCTATATCGCCAGCACGGTCCTGGCCGGAGACACTGAAACCCGCGTACAAGTTGAAGATATTGAACTCGATGCCATGATGTTTCGCGTAGTTTCGCCGCGGGGCAGCACGGGAAATCTCCCCTGCGTTATCTATTACCACGGTGGCTGCTTTGTCAGCGGCGGATTTGCCACACATGATAACCAGTTAAGGCAACTTGCCTGGTACAGCGGCTGTCGGGTCATTGCAGTGCAGTATCGCCTCGCACCTGAGCACATCTTCCCGGCAGCACATAACGATGCTGAAACCGGGGCCAATATTATCTGGAAGTATGCCCAGAAACTGGGTGTCGACCGTAGCAACATTACGCTGGCTGGCGACAGCGCTGGCGGGCATCTGGCGCTGGTCACCGCACTACGCCTGAAAGCTACCAGGCAGTGGCAACCTGCGCAGCTTATGTTGATCTACCCGATGCTGGACGCAACCGTCAGGTTTGCGAGCTATGACCATAATGGACAGGATTACATTATCACCCGCGACACGCTGCTGTCGGGCTACGAGATGTATATGCCGCAAACCGATCCATTGCATCCCGAAGTCAGCCCACTCTGGCGCGAAGACTTCAACGGTTTACCGCCCACGCACATCATTACAGCTGAATTCGACCCACTGCGAGATGAAGGCGAGGCCCTGTATCAACGGTTCCAGGAGCAGGGCGTGGAGTGCACTTGCCAACGCTATCTCGGCGTTATCCACGGATTTTTCCAGTTGGCTGGGGTGAGCCAGGCAGCACGAAGCGTTATGCGGGATGTGGCCTGGCGGCTAGGTCAGTAAGGTTGTTCATGTTTTCGTCCACGGGTGCTATCTTGTGTGAATAGATAACACAAAGGACAAACCTATGCCCAGAACTACCAGCATTACAATTGGCGAGCATCTCGATCGTTTTATTAACGAAATGATTGAAAGTGGGCGCTATGGTTCCACCAGCGAAGTTGTCCGTTCAGCATTACGTTTACTGGAAGAACAAGAATTGCGAAACAACGCATTACGCGACGCGCTGGAGGATGGGATACACAGCGGCACAAGCGACCTGACTCTACAGGAGGTCGCGCACAGGAAAAAGCGCAGTCTGAATGTATAAACTCTCTAATCAGGCAGTCGAAGACTTTGAATCTATCTATGAATACACCTGGAGAAAATTCGGTTATCAGCAGGCGGATAAATACACGACTGAGATGGAACAGCTTTTTTTACTGTTAGAGAAAAACGCTTTGATGGGTCACAACTGTTCTGCGATTAAGGAAGGTACCCGTCAATACAATCATCGACAGCATGCGATTTTTTATCAAAATGCGGATTATGGCATTTTCATAATCCGCATTTTACATCAGCAAATGAACCCAATATTGCATTTTAGCTAGAAGGCCTACTCTTCCTCGTTCCCGCCTTCTTCATATGCGCCAAACGGTTTTGCGGGTAGCACAATGTAGGTGCCTTCAAACACCACGCCCGGCGTGTCATCGCCAAACACCCCAACCTGCATCTGAACGCGCGCCTTGCGACCTCTTGCCAGACGGTCCAGGTCACCGCTCAGCGAGCCCAGATCGGCGATAGCGGTAGGTTTCCCGGTGATCGGCCTGCTGTATCGGATATGTGCGTCGGCAAGGATTATCGTCCCGCCCAGATGACGCTCACGCAGCATCAGCCAGATAAGTCCCCAGCCCGTTAGCGTCGCCAGTGAAAACAGACTCCCGGCAAACAGCGTATGGTGCGGGTTCTGATTGCCCGTCTCGGGCATCGTGGTGATAAACTTCTGCCCGGTATATTGCTGAATGCGCACGCCCATTTTCTCACTCAATGGAATATGTTCGTACCAGGCTTGCTGTAGCTGTCCGCACCAGTCCCCGCGATGGAGAATATCGTCCAGCGTCGCAATAGGCTTAATCATCAAAAAGTGACGCACCGGCGTGGTTTGCGGCGTGGTGATTTCTCCCTGGCTCACAAACCCCAGTTTGGCAAAAAATTCGACCGCATCTTCACGGGCGCTACAGGTTACGCGTTTGACCCCTTCCTGACGCGCTACAGACTCCAGGGTCATCGCCATCAGCGTGCCCAACCCTTTCTCCTGCACGGAGGGATCAACGGCCATAAAGCGTATGGAGGCTTCGTTATCCGCATTGATATACAGTCGGCCAACTGCGACCAGATTTCCCTCTTCGTCCACCACCATCTGGTGATGCGCCATCGCATCCCAGGCATCCCGTTCTGAGCCTTTAGGCTGGTGCAAAGGTTTACGCAGCATCTCCCAGCGAAACTGGTAGTAACGCTCCAATTCTTCTTCTGTTTGCGGTACTCGAAGGTGATACATAGTCGTATTCTCTCTTGTTGTCCGCGGCCACACCGGTAGCTGGTTCATACTTGTAACCAGAACGTCACGGGGCCATCATTAACCAGTGAAACCTGCATATCCGCAGCGAATCGACCGGTTTGCGTATTCATTTCCTGTTGGCGGCAACGCTCAACAAAGTACTCATACAACGCCTCTGCACGATCGGGCGCAGCCCCTTTTGAAAACCCCGGGCGCATGCCGCGTTCGGTATCTGCCGCCAGCGTGAACTGTGAAACCACCAGCACGCTGCCCCCTGACTGCTGCACGTTAAGGTTCATTTTGCCTTCGGCATCGCTAAAGATTCGATAGCCGAGTACGCGCTCGCACAGGCGGTTCGCTTTCTGTTCGTCATCATCCCTTTCGACACCTAACAGGACCAAAAGTCCTGGGCCAATTTCACCCGTCACCTCGCCCTCCACGGTGACGCTGGCACGGGTTACGCGCTGAATTAATGCAATCATGGTTGCTCTGCTTCTTCTTGTTCTGCGGCTTGTTTAAGTTTGCGGTATTCCCCGAGAGTGACAGTTATTTCCGCGCCTAGCAAGACGATACACCAGGTCCAGTATACCCAGACGAATAAAATGGGGATCACCGCCAGGACACCATAAATGAGCTGATAAGACGGGAACATCGTGATATAGAGCGCAAATCCTTTCTTTCCGGTTTCGAACAACACAGCGGCCACAAAGGCGCCAATAACTGCATCACGGTTGGGTACACGCGTAGTCGGTACGATGCTGTATAGCAGCCAGAACGAGAGCCAGGAAAGCACCAGCGGGAAAATACGCAGGACGTTATCAATCACCGTGTTGAGATCGCTGGCCCAGCGCAATGACAACAGATAAGAGCTGATTGCCAGACTGGCCCCCGCCAACAGCGGCCCCAGCGTTAAAATCATCCAGTAAACGGCGAAAGAGTAAACTTTAGGCCGAGTACGCTTGCTGCGCCAGATAGTATTCAGGGCGTTATCAATGGAATACATCAGTAATAACGCTGTCACAATCAGCCCGCACGCCCCAACGGCCGTCATTTTGTTCGAGTTGGCGACGAACTGTTCAATATAACGCTGAATGACATCTCCCGTCGCCGGAATAAAGTTTGCGAAAATGAAATGACGTAGCTGGACACTGACGTCAGAAAACATCGGAAATGCGGCGAAAAGCGCAAAAACTACGGCAATAAGCGGCACTAATGAGAGCAATGAGACATAGGCAAGATTTCCTGCCAGCGTCGTCATGTTGTCCTCATCAATCCGCTGCCATAGTAGCTTCAGCCAGGCCCGAACAGGACGCGTATGGTGCCTGGCTTGTTGCTGAACATTTTTTAGCATAGCAACTTCGCGAAATAGTCCGGAATGGTCGTTTTATCGACAACCTGGATGCTGGTAATCCCTAACCGATTAGCCCCTTCAATATTATCGGCGTTGTCGTCGAAAAATACCGCCTCATGCGCAGAAAAACCTTCAGACTGCAGGACATGCTGGTAAATCCGCGCTTCCGGTTTACGCATGCCCAGATCCTGGGAAAGGTAAATATGGTCAGCAGCCTGGCGGATTTCGGGGTATTCGTCCGGCCAGAACGTCGTGTGCAGACGGTTAGTATTCGACAAGACAACCACCCGATGCCCCTGCTCACGCAGCTTTTGCATGACGTCGATGACTTCAGGACGCAAGGCAACAAAAACAGCCTGCCAGCCATGGGAGAACTGCTCATAGCTTAACGGTAGCGCCATGTCATGACATATCGCCTCGGCAAAGGCTTCATCCGTTATTTCACCTCGCTCGTGCTGGTGAAAAGCCTCTCCCATGGTGAAACTTTGCTTTAACGAAGCCAGCGGTACACGGCTCAGATCGCTCCAAGTTCCTAACACGCGATTGAAGTCGATATCGACAATCACATTACCCAAATCAAAGATATAGAGCATGCCCTTCTCCTTATTCGCCGTGGATGAATAACTGTAGCGGGAAAGGAGAAGTTTGACTATGCGAGAGTGATGGCTACGAACTTATCGAGCCATCATTGGGGAGAATTACACTGCCAGAGCATCATCCTGTGAAGGACTCACCTGCACAATTTCTACCTGCTGTGACTGGAGTAAATTATGCAGGGCCGGGCCTGGGTACTCATCGGTAAACAGCGCGGTCACCTGAGACACATTGCCAATTTCCACCGCGGCAGAAGCCGTATATTTCGTATGATCCGCAGCCAACAGAATATGCCTTGAATGGGCCATCATCGTCTTCACTACGCTGGCCTCGTTGACATCAAACTCCAGCAGCGCACCATCATTTTCGATCGCGCCAACGCTGGTAACCAGGTAGTCGGCCCGAAAATCAGCGACAAATGCCGAGGCAGAAGGGCCAATGATGCCGCTGTTATGCGGGCGTAACGTCCCCCCCGGCACCATGACTTCAAAACGTGGGTTGTTATACAGAATGTGCGCCACGCGTAGGCTATTGGTAATAATGCGCAAATGATTATGGTTTAACAGCGCGCGTGCTACCTGCTCAACGGTGGTGCCAATGGTAATAAACACCGTTGACCCATCGGGAATGTAATCAGCCACCGCTTCCGCGATGGCTTTTTTCTCTTCCGTCCAGGAGACTTCACGCTGCTCAAACGCCGTATTCACCACGCTGGAAGCTCTGCCCGCGCCACCATGATGACGCGTAATTAATCCCTGCTCACTGAGTTTACGAATATCACGACGCACAGTTTGCGTGGACACGTCCAGCAGGCTGGCCAGCTCGTCGATATTCATATAACCGCGCTCGCTAATCAGCATAAGCAGTTGATCGTGTCGCGGGTTACCGGTCAGTTCGGTAAGACTCATGAAATTTCCTCGAAAAACCATTGCCCTGGCATTTTATACAAAAAGTGACAGAAAAGATCGGGTTTGATCACAGTCAGGGATTCCGGCCCTTCCTCCCGGACGCGTGCATTTTAACGCAGCAACCCCGCTGGCAAACCTGACTGCCTCTTCTGGAGCATCGCCGCCGGCCAGGCTGAATACGAGTGCACCGTGGAAAACATCTCCAGCTCCCGTAGTATCCACAACGTCGACTTTAAATCCAGATTGATGCTGCAACGTATTATTTTTTATCCAGTCACAGCCTTCACTTCCCCGCGTTACGTAAACATGTCCATTTGTGAGTGTTTTTGCTTGTTTCAGTCCAACTTCAGAATCATTTATCCCGGTTAAACGCACCAGACCAGGTTCAGAGAACGCAGCATGATCGCTTAACGCCACCAGCTCGCTGATATCTTGTGGCGTTACGTCACCATCCAGTACTGTCATCACTCCCGCCTGACGCGCCAGCGTGAACGCCTTTCTGGCCCCTTCATGCCAGCGAACATCCGCCAACACCACATCCCACTGGGAAAAATCGATCTCATTCAGCCAATCAGCATCCGGCAATAAATCCGGGCTGGGATAGTTAACGATAATCCGCTCCCCTTGCGTATCAACCATAATTGCCGATTGCGAAGACTTCGCCCCTGCGTAGCGCCGGGTGTAACGGGTATTTACCCCCAGGGATTCCAGCTCCGCCAGTAGGCTATTTCCGGTGTCGTCATCGCCCACACGGCCAATAAAGTCCACCTGTGCGCCCAGCTTCGCTGCAGCCACTGCGGCCGTTGCAGCAGGCCCACCGCCCACTTCCGTATAACGTTTCGCCACATACTTACCCCCTTCAGTCGGTAAACCTTCCACGTAATAGATGCGATCCATCACGGCAATACCTACACAAGCAATACGAATCATGGTCATTCCTTAGGCGTTTCAAGATGGGACCATTTTAATTTCACAAAATGTTTAAAAAGTGACGGCTGTCAATTTTTTGACCATAAATTACAAATACGATCAAAAACAGACAAAAACAAACGACCTTAAATGACAAAAAATGACATCCACGTCTCAGGAGAACGTTATGGCAGTTATAGCATTTATCGGATTAGGTCAGATGGGTTCACCCATGGCGAGCAACTTGCTGAAGCAGGGTCACCAACTCAGCGTCTTTGACGTTAACCCGGATGCCGTTCAGCGCCTGGTGGAAAAAGGAGCACAGCCTGCCAGCAACCCGGCTCAGGCAGCAAAAGGGGCAGAATTTGTCATCACCATGCTGCCAAATGGCGATCTGGTGCGTAGCGTACTGTTCGGCGAGCAAGGTATCTGCGAAAGCCTCTCCCCGCAGGCATTAGTGATTGATATGTCGACTATTCACCCACTGCAAACCGACAAGCTGATCGCCGATATGCGTGCCAAAGGCTTCGACATGATGGATTGCCCGGTTGGGCGTACCTCCGATCACGCTATCGCGGGAACGCTGTTGCTGCTGGCAGGCGGAACAGCACAGCAGGTAGAACGCGCCGCACCGGTTCTGATGGCGATGGGTAATGAACTGATCAATGCAGGGGGTCCCGGCATGGGGATCCGCGTGAAACTCATCAACAACTACATGAGTATCGCACTGAACGCTCTTTCTGCCGAAGCAGCCGTGTTGTGCGAGGCACTTGGCCTCTCCTTTGATGTGGCCTTGCAAGTTATGAGCGGTACCCCCGCCGGGAAAGGCCACTTCACTACCTCCTGGCCGAACAAAGTGCTGAAAGGCGATCTTTCCCCGGCATTCATGATCGATTTAGCTCACAAGGATCTTGGCATCGCGCTGGACGTTGCCAACCAACTGCATGTGCCGATGCCGCTCGGCGCCGCCTCCCGCGAAGTCTATAACCAGGCACGCGCCGCTGGCCGTGGCCGGGAAGACTGGACGGCCATTCTTGAACAGGTTCGCGCATCCGCCGGGCTAAATAAACACACAGATAAGTAAGGACTGAGCAATGACGAAGTACACCCTGAAAGATATCACCCGAGCTTCTGGCGGATTTGCCATGCTGGCGGTCGATCAGCGCGAAGCCATGCGCTTAATGTTTGCCGCAGCAGGTGCAAAATCCCCGGTCAATGACAGCGTACTGACCGATTTCAAAGTCAATGCGGCGAAGATCCTGTCCCCCTATGCCTCCGCCATTCTGGTCGATCAGCAGTTCTGCTACCGCCAGGTTGTAGAGCAAAACGCGGTCGCCAAAAGCTGCGCCATGATTGTGGCCGCTGATGAGTTTATTCCGGGTAACGGAATCCCGGTCGATAGCGTGGTGATTGATAAAAAAATCAACCCGCAGGCCGTGAAGCAAGATGGTGCTAAGGCTCTCAAACTGCTGGTGCTGTGGCGTAGCGATGAAGATGCCCAACAGCGTCTTGATATGGTGAAAGAATTCAATGAGCTATGCCATTCCAATGGCCTGCTGAGCATCATCGAGCCGGTTGTTCGCCCACCGCGTCGTGGCGATAAGTTCGATCGCGAACAGGCCATTATCGATGCCGCAAAAGAACTGGGTGATAGCGGTGCCGATCTCTACAAGGTCGAAATGCCGCTGTACGGCAAAGGTACCCAACAAGAATTGCTTAGCGCCTCTCTGCGCCTGAATGAAAACATCAACATGCCGTGGGTCATTCTCTCCTCTGGTGTAGATGAAAAACTGTTCCCGCGAGCAGTCAGCGTAGCAATGACCGCAGGCGCATCTGGCTTCCTGGCCGGACGTGCGGTCTGGTCATCGGTTGTTGGCCTGCCGGATACCGAACTGATGCTGCGTGATGTTTCCGCACCTAAATTGCAACGCCTGGGCGATATCGTCGACGAAATGATGGCCCGGCGCTAAGAGGATCTAAGAATGAAATGGTTCAACACCCTAAGCCACAACCGTTGGCTGGAGCAAGAAACCGACCGCATCTTTAACTTTGGTAAGAATGCGGCGGTACCCACCGGATTTGGCTGGCTGGGAAACAGTGGTCAGGTCAGAGCAGATATGGGGACACATCTGTGGATCACCGCCCGCATGCTGCACGTCTACTCCGTTGCCGCGTCAATGGGTCGTCCTGGCGCATATCAGCTAGTCGATCATGGCATTAAAGCACTGAATGGCGCGCTACGCGACACTCGCTACGGCGGTTGGTACGCCTGCGTAAATGACGAAGGCGTTATGGACGCCTCCAAACAGGGCTATCAGCATTTCTTTGTTTTGCTCGGTGCGGCAAGTGCGGTCACCACCGGTCATCCGCAGGCCAGGCAATTGTTGGATGACGCTATCGACGTGATTGAAAAGTACTTCTGGAGCGAAGAGGAGCAGATGTGCCTGGAATCCTGGGACGAAGCTTTTAGCCAGACGGAAGATTACCGCGGCGGTAACGCCAACATGCACGCGGTCGAGGCTTTCCTGATCGTGTATGACGTTACCCATGACCGTAAATGGCTCGATCGCGCACTGCGAATTGCATCGGTGATTATTCACGACGTAGCCCGCAGCGGGGAGTATCGCGTTAACGAACACTTCGATTCACAGTGGAACCCAATCCGCGATTACAACAAGGATAACCCAGCTCACCGTTTCCGCGCTTACGGCGGCACGCCGGGCCACTGGATCGAATGGGGTCGCCTGATGCTGCATCTGCATGCCGCACTGGAAGCCCGCTTCGAAACGCCTCCCGCCTGGCTGCTGGAAGATGCCAAAGGCTTGTTCCACGCCACCATCCGTGATGCCTGGGCACCAGACGGTGCAGATGGTTTTGTCTATTCGGTGGACTGGGATGGTAAACCCATAGTTCGCGAAAGAGTGCGTTGGCCGATAGTCGAAGCCATGGGTACCGCCTATGCCTTGTATACCCTCACCGGCGACAGCCAGTACGAAGCCTGGTACCAGAAGTGGTGGGATTACTGCATCACATATCTGATGGACTACGAGACCGGTTCATGGTGGCAGGAACTGGATACCGATAACAAGGTGACGACCAAAGTCTGGGACGGTAAGCAGGACATTTATCACCTGCTGCACTGCCTGGTGATCCCGCGTCTACCGCTGGCTCCGGGCCTTGCTCCGGCAGTGGCTGCCGGTCTGCTGGATATCAACGCTAAATAAGTAACAAGGTGAGCAGCCATGCATAACGGTGGAAAAACCATTCATCTTCAAGCCGGAAACTTCCAGGCGAAAATCGTCACGGTTGGTGCTGGACTAGCAGAATTGACGCACCGTGGACGTCACATTGTGATTCCACATAAGCCGGAAGAGATGCCGCTGGCACATTTAGGAAAAGTGCTGGTTCCCTGGCCAAACCGCGTTGCAGATGGCTGCTATCAACATAACGGCAAGACCTTCCAACTTGCCGTTAACGACCCTGTTTCACATACCGCCATCCATGGATTGCTGGCCTGGCGGGACTGGCAGATTAATCAACTGTCGAACACGGAAGTGTCGTTGACGATTTTTCTTCCGCCCTCTTATGGCTATCCCTTTGCGCTGGTTTCAGAGGTGATTTACCGACTGGAGGCAGACAGCGGATTGCACGTCATTATTCGGACACAGAATGTGGGTGACGAAATTGCACCCTATGGCGCGGGAGCACACCCCTACCTGACCTGCAATCAGCACCCTATCGATGACTGTGAATTAACACTCCCAGCGAGTGAAGAAACATGCGATGAACGGGATTTCACAACGCAGCGACGCATTGCGCAGACCACTATCGATCATACGTTCAGGACCATGCCACCTGACGCTGAGTGGGAAGTCAGGATAACCAGTCCATCGCAAAACATGTCCACTTTTTTACGCAGCCACCAGCCCTGGCTACAGGTGTACACCGGCGAAAAATTAGCACGGCGTGGCCTTGCGGTTGAACCGATGACCTGCCCGCCAGACGCCTTTAACTCCGGAATTAGCCTGATTCATCTCGCGCCCGGAGAAACACATCAAATGCATTTTTTAATCGGCAGTGAATAACAGATTTCCGACAAATTACCGAATTACCCTATTTTTACGGAGACGATAATGAATTCGCTACAACAACGGTCAACCGCCTTAGAACTCACATCACTACCTGATGGATTTGCTTTAACGTACCACCAGCGCCTGATTTTACGTCACAGCACAGAAACCCCTTGTCTATGGATCGGCGCTGGCGTTGCAGACATTGACATGTTTCGCGGCAACTTCAGCATCAAAGACAAGCTCAATGAGAAGATTGCTCTGACCGACGCCACGGTTAGCGAGTCACCTGATGGCTGGCTGGTACATTTCAGCCGCGGTAATACCATCAACGCCACGCTGCACATCTCTACCGATGAACAGGGCCGCCTGAAGCTGGACCTGCACAACGATGATCTCAGCCATAACCGCATCTGGCTGCGTCTGGCAGCCAACCCGGACGATCATATTTACGGCTGTGGTGAACAATTCTCTTACTTCGATTTGCGCGGAAAACCCTTCCCACTGTGGACCAGCGAACAGGGCGTGGGCCGTAACAAAAACAGCTATGTCACCTGGCAGGCTGACTGCAAAGAAAATGCCGGCGGAGACTACTACTGGACCTTCTTCCCGCAGCCGACCTTCGTCAGCACACAGAAGTACTACTGCCACGTTGATAACAGTTGCTATATGAATTTCGACTTCAGCGCACCGGAGTATCACGAGCTGGCGCTGTGGGAAGACAAAACCACCCTGTGCTTTGAGTGCGCCGACACGTATATTTCCCTGCTGGAAAAACTGACCGCGCTGTTAGGTCGCCAGCCGGAGCTGCCGGACTGGATTTACGACGGCGTCACGCTCGGTATTCAGGGCGGTACTGAGATTTGCCAGAACAAACTGGACACCATGCGTAACGCAGGCGTGAAAGTAAACGGCATCTGGGCGCAGGATTGGTCCGGGATCCGCATGACCTCCTTTGGCAAGCGCGTGATGTGGAACTGGAAGTGGAACAGCGACAACTATCCGCAGTTGGATAACCGTATTAAGCAGTGGAAAGAAGAAGGCGTGCAGTTTCTCTCCTACATCAACCCATACGTCGCCAGCGATAAAGATCTCTGTGCCGAAGCTGCCGCTCGCGGTTATCTGGCGAAAGATGCCTCAGGCGCTGACTATTTGGTTGAGTTCGGCGAGTTTTACGGCGGTGTGGTCGATCTGACCAACCCCGAAGCCTACAACTGGTTCAAAGAAGTCATCAAAAAGAACATGATTGAGCTGGGCTGCGGCGGTTGGATGGCCGACTTTGGCGAATATCTGCCAACCGATACGTATCTGCACAACGGCGTCAGCGCTGAAATTATGCATAACGCCTGGCCCGCACTGTGGGCGAAATGCAACTACGAAGCGTTACAGGAGACCGGCAAACTCGGCGAGATCCTGTTCTTTATGCGTGCGGGCTACACCGGCAGCCAGAAGTACTCCACCATGATGTGGGCAGGCGATCAGAACGTTGACTGGAGCCTCGACGACGGTCTGGCTTCCGTCGTTCCTGCGGCGCTGTCGCTGGCGATGACCGGTCACGGTCTGCACCACAGCGATATCGGCGGCTACACCACCCTGTTTGACATGAAACGCAGCAAAGAGCTGCTGTTGCGCTGGTGTGACTTCAGTGCCTTCACGCCGATGATGCGCACCCACGAAGGTAACCGCCCTGGCGATAACTGGCAGTTTGATGGTGATGCTGAAACCATCGCCCACTTTGCCCGTATGACCACCGTCTTTACCACCCTGAAACCGTATCTAAAACAGGCTGTCGCGCAAAACAGCGCTACCGGTCTGCCGGTGATGCGCCCGCTGTTCCTGCATTACGAAGACGATGCTCGGACCTATACCCTGAAATATCAGTATCTGCTGGGACAAGATTTGCTGGTCGCGCCGGTTCACGAACAGGGCCAGCAAAACTGGACGCTGTATCTGCCAGAGGATAGCTGGGTAAACGTCTGGACTGGGGAAACTTACCAGGGCGGTGAAATTACCGTAGATGCGCCTATCGGCAAGCCTCCGGTGTTTTATCGCGCGAAGAGTGAATGGGCGTCACTGTTTGCCACCTTACGCAATATCTAACACGGCTCGCCCGCGGGGAAACTCGCGGGCACATGGAGAATAATAATGAGTCAGACTTCCTCTAATCCGGCAACCCTACGCTTGCCGTTCAAAGAAAAACTCGCCTATGGGATGGGTGATTTAGGCTCCAATATCCTGTTGGACATTGGTACCCTCTATTTACTCAAGTTTTATACCGATGTCCTTGGTTTACCAGGAACTTATGGCGGCATCATTTTCCTTATCGCCAAATTTTTTACCGCGTTTACCGATATGGGCACCGGGATTATGCTCGATTCCCGCCGCAAAATCGGCCCGAAAGGGAAATTCCGTCCGTTCGTTCTTTACGCCGCATTTCCAGTTACGTTGCTGGCGATTGCCAACTTTGTCGGTACACCGTTTGAAGTAACCGGTAAAACGGTGATGGCAACGGTGCTGTTTATGCTGTACGGACTGTTCTTCAGCATGATGAACTGCTCCTATGGTGCAATGGTTCCCGCGATTACGAAAAATCCGGACGAGCGCGCTTCACTGGCAGCCTGGCGACAAGGTGGCGCAACCCTGGGTTTGTTGCTATGTACAGTCGGCTTTGTACCGGTAATGAACTTGATCGAAGGCAATTCACAGCTGGGTTATATCTTCGCCGCCACGTTGTTCTCGCTGTTTGGCCTGCTGTTTATGTGGCTGTGCTATGCCGGGGTAAAAGAACGCTACGTGGAAGTGAAACCCGTGGATGCCGCGCAAAAACCGGGATTATTGCAATCCTTCCGCGCCATCGCCGGTAACCGCCCTCTGTTTATTCTGTGCGTTGCCAACCTTTGTACGCTTGGCGCATTTAACGTTAAGTTGGCAATTCAGGTCTATTACACCCAGTACGTACTGAATGACCCAATTCTCCTTTCCTGGATGGGCTTTTTCAGCATGGGCTGTATCTTCATCGGCGTCTTCTTGATGCCAGGAATGGTTAGACGTTTCGGCAAGAAAAAAGTCTACATTGGCGGTTTGCTAATTTGGGTCGCGGGGGATTTGCTTAACTACTTCTTTGGTGGCGGTTCCGTCAGCTTTGTCGCCTTCTCCTGCCTGGCGTTCTTCGGCTCAGCATTCGTTAACAGCCTGAACTGGGCGCTGGTCTCCGATACGGTGGAATATGGCGAATGGCGAACCGGCGTACGCTCTGAAGGCACGGTATACACCGGTTTCACCTTCTTTCGTAAAGTTTCACAAGCGCTGGCGGGATTCTTCCCCGGCTGGATGCTGACGCAAATCGGCTACGTTCCCAACGTGGTGCAATCAGCAAGTACGGTCGAAGGTTTGCGTCAGTTGATCTTTATTTATCCCTGCGCTTTAGCGGTGATCACCATTGTGGCTATGGGCTGTTTCTACAACCTTAACGAGAAGATGTATGTCCGCATCGTTGAAGAGATAGAAGCGCGTAAACAACCCGTTTGATAATAATAATTAATAGCGCTCTACGGGGCGCTATTGAGGAGCGATTATGTCTTTTCATGATCCGCTAACGCTAAAACTGAGCCTGCGTGAAAAATTCGCCTACGGAGTGGGTGACTTCGGCTCAAATTTGATGCTGTGTATCGGCACACTGTATCTGCTTAAATTTTATACCGATGAACTAGGGATGCCGGCGTATTACGGTGGGATTATCTTTCTGGTGGCGAAGTTCTTCACCGCCTTCACTGATATGTTGACCGGTGTATTGCTGGACTCAAGGCGTAATATTGGCGCAAAAGGTAAATTCAGACCTTTTATTTTGTATGCGTCATTTCCTGTCGCAGTTGTTGCCAGCGCGCAGTTTTTGGCGACAGATTTTACGCTAACGGTAAAAACTGGGCTGGCGACGGTATTGTTTATGCTATTCGGTCTGTTCTATAGCCTGATGAACTGCTCCTACGGCGCGATGGTGCCTGCGATCACTAAAAACCCGCATGAACGCGCTCAGCTCGCCGCCTGGCGTCAGGGCGGCGCTACCGTTGGTCTGTTACTGTGCACCGTTGGCTTTATGCCGATTCAAGCTCTATTTGTCAGTTCATCCTCGCTGGGTTATCTGATCGCCGCACTGATCTTTTCAGTCTGCGGGCTGTTCAGCATGTGGTGGTGTTTCAGCGGAGTGAAGGAACGCTACATTGAAATCGTGCCGGATCACCATAAGCCCAGCATTCTCAAATCGTTCTGTGCCATTTTCCGTAACCCTCCCCTGCTGGTGCTGTGTGTCGCCAACTTATGCACGCTAGCGGCATTCAACATCAAGCTGGCAATCCAGGTGTACTACACCCAGTACGTGCTCAATGATATTCATCTGCTGTCGTGGATGGGGTTCTTCAGCATGGGATGCATTCTGGTTGGGGTGCTGCTGGTTCCCGCTGCGGTGAAACGCTTCGGTAAAAAGCAGGTTTACCTCGGCGGTCTGGCATTATGGGCTATCGGCGATGTACTGAACTTTTTCTGGGGCAGCACATCATTTTTGTTCGTGACATTCTCCTGTATGGCCTTCTTCGGAACCGCTTTTGTTAACAGCCTGAACTGGGCGCTGGTCCCGGATACAGTCGATTATGGCGAATGGAAAACGGGGATCCGCGCTGAAGGCTCGGTGTATACGGGTTATACCTTTTCGCGCAAAATTTCCGCTGCGCTCGCTGGTTTCCTGCCGGGCATCATGCTGACGCAAATCGGTTATATCCCCAACATAACCCAAAGTAATGCAACTTTGCTCGGTCTGCGTCAGCTTATTTTCCTCTGGCCTTGTGGGCTGGCCATTATCGCTGCATTCACAATGGTTTTATTTTATAAGCTCAACGAAACTCGCTTTGCTTTTATTATTGAGGAAATCAGCCAACGGAAGAAAAACAATACTCTATCGAATCCTGTTACCACTAAAAATAATACCTCTGCTGTAAACGTATAAAAATAATAGCCGCCTATTCCATCTTAATGGATGGCGGCCTCCCTACGCTTAAAAAATGGATTTATTATGAAAAAGTTAACAACACTAATTCTCTTATCCTCTGTTGCTTCTACTTCTGTTTTTGCGGGTGCCTATATCGAGAACCGTGAGGCATATAATCTGGCATCCGATCAGATAGAAGTGATGATGCGCGTTGGCTATAACTCCGATATGGGCGCGGGTATCATGCTCACCAACACCTACACCATGCAACGCAAGGATGAGTTAAAACACGGCTATAATGAAATAGAGGGCTGGTATCCGTTATTTAAACCGACAGATAAATTAACTATCCAGCCAGGTGGGTTGATAAATGATAAGAGTGCGGGTTCCGGTGGTGCGGCTTATCTGGATGTTAACTATAAATTTACCCCATGGTTTAATCTTACCGTGCGTAACCGATATAACCATAATAACTACAGCTCAACCGATCTAAACGGTGACCAGGACAATAATGATACCTATGAAATAGGCAACTACTGGAATTTTACTATCACCGATAAATTTTCCTATACCTTTGAGCCGCACTATTTTATTCGAGTGAATGACTTCAATAGCAGTAACGGAAAAGATCATCACTGGGAGATTACGAATACCTTCAAGTATCGTATCAATGAACACTGGTTACCCTACCTGGAACTACGCTGGTTAGATCGTAATGTAGAACCTTATCACCGCGAACAAAATCAAATTCGTGTCGGGGCTAAGTATTTCTTCTAATCTTTCCGAAATAAAAAAAGCCGCTGATAATCAGCGGCTTTTTTGCGCTTACCTGAAAAAGAGTGTTAATTACTCTTCTTTCGCGCCACGCATTGCACGGCGACGATCGTTTTCAGTCAGGTGACGCTTACGGATACGGATAGAGGTTGGGGTAACTTCTACCAGTTCGTCGTCATCGATGAATTCCAGAGCCTGCTCCAGAGTCATCTTAACCGGCGGAACCAGAACCGTTGCTTCGTCAGTACCGGACGCACGCATGTTGGTCAGTTTCTTACCGGTCAGGCAGTTTACAGTCAGGTCGTTAGAGCGGCTGTGAATACCGATGATCTGGCCTTCGTAAACTTCAGCACCGTGACCCAGGAACAGCTTACCGCGGTCCTGCAGGCTGAACAGTGCGAACGCAACTGCTTTACCCTGGCCGTTGGAGATCAGTACGCCGTTCTGACGCTGACCCACATCACCCGCACGAACATCGTCGTAGTGGCTGAAGGTGGAGTACAGCAGACCGGTACCGGAAGTCATGGTCATGAATTCTGAACGGAAGCCGATCAGACCACGGCTTGGGATCACGTAGTCAAGACGTACGCGGCCTTTGCCATCTGGATTCATGTTTTTCAGGTCGCCTTTACGCTCACCCAAAGCCTGCATCACAGAACCCTGATGCTGCTCTTCAACGTCCAGCGTTACGTTTTCGAACGGCTCTTGTTTACGGCCGTCGATTTCGCGGAAGATTACTTTCGGACGGGAAACCGCCATTTCGAAACCTTCACGACGCATGTTTTCGATCAGAACAGACAGGTGAAGCTCACCACGACCGGATACACGGAACGCATCCGCATCTTCGGTTTCTTCAACGCGCAGCGCAACGTTGTGCACCAGCTCTTTGTTCAGGCGGTCAAGGATCTGACGAGAGGTAACATATTTACCTTCTTTACCGCAGAACGGAGAGGTGTTTACGCAGAAGAACATGGTTACGGTCGGTTCATCAACGGACAGAGCTGGCAGCGCTTCAACATTCTGCGGGTCGCAGATGGTGTCGGAGATGTTCAGTTCGCCCAGACCGGTGATCGCGATGATATCGCCTGCTTCGGCAATATCACTCTCGATACGTTCCAGACCCAGATGGGTCAGAACTTTACCGACTTTACCGTTACGGGTTTTGCCTTCGCTATCAATGATAGTGATCTGCTGGTTCGGTTTAACTTTACCGCGTTTGATACGGCCGATACCGATTACGCCAACGTAGTTGTTGTAGTCCAGCTGAGAGATTTGCATCTGCAGCGGGCCATCAAGGTCTACGCTCGGAGCCGGTACACGATCAACGATGGTCTGATACAGCGGAGTCATGTCTTCAGCCATGTCTTCGTGATCCAGACCCGCGATACCGTTCAGCGCAGAAGCGTAAACGATCGGGAAGTCCAGCTGCTCGTCGGTAGCGTCGAGGTTAACGAACAGGTCAAATACCTGATCAACAACCCAGTCAGGACGCGCACCAGGACGGTCAACTTTGTTGATAACAACAATTGGCTTCAGGCCATGGGCAAAGGCTTTTTTGGTCACGAAGCGCGTCTGCGGCATCGGACCGTCCATTGCATCCACCACCAGCAGCACGGAGTCGACCATGGACATTACACGTTCAACTTCACCACCGAAGTCGGCGTGCCCCGGGGTATCAACGATGTTGATACGGTAGTCATTCCATTTGATAGCGGTGTTTTTAGCGAGGATGGTAATCCCACGCTCTTTCTCCAAATCGTTGGAGTCCATCACGCGCTCTTGGGTTTCAGCACGTGCATCGAACGTACCGGATTGTTGGAGCAGCTTGTCTACCAGGGTCGTTTTACCATGGTCTACGTGCGCGATGATGGCGATGTTACGCAAATTTTCGATCACAACTTTGCCTCAGGCATTTTAGAAATAGCGCGTTATTGTACACGGATTAATCGCAGTACAAAACAGGATCACAAACATCCTCCGCAAACAAGTATTGCAGAGTTTCTTTGTGATCACATTCACGGAGCGTTAAAAGGGGTAATCTGACATGCTTTGCACCAATATGGTGCTTAATGTTCACATTAAAGCACTATAATGGTGCAATACAACCTTCATGGTGCAGCCCCTTTGCACGATGGTGCGCATGATAACGCCTTTTAGGGGCAATTTAAAAGTTGGCACAGATTTCGCTTTATATTTTTTATGGCGACACGGCCAATTTTTGCAGAATTGAAGACTTCGTTACCACGACGACAATGACCAATCCGGGAGAGTAAGTATGTCCGCTGAACACGTTTTGACGATGCTGAACGAACACGAAGTGAAGTTTGTTGATTTACGCTTCACTGATACCAAAGGTAAAGAACAGCACGTCACTATTCCTGCTCATCAGGTAAATGCCGAATTCTTTGAAGAAGGCAAAATGTTTGACGGCTCCTCAATCGGTGGCTGGAAAGGCATTAACGAATCAGACATGGTTCTGATGCCAGATGCGTCTACTGCTCTCATCGACCCGTTCTTTGAAGAGTCTACCCTGATCATCCGTTGCGATATCCTGGAACCAGGTACGCTGCAGGGCTACGACCGTGACCCACGCTCCATCGCTAAACGTGCTGAAGAATATCTGCGTTCTACCGGCATCGCAGACACCGTTCTGTTCGGGCCAGAGCCAGAGTTCTTCCTGTTTGACGACATCCGTTTCGGCGCATCTATTTCCGGTTCCCACGTGGCTATCGATGATATCGAAGGCGCATGGAACTCTTCCACCAAATACGAAGGTGGTAACAAAGGTCATCGTCCTGGCGTGAAAGGCGGTTACTTCCCGGTTCCTCCGGTAGATTCTTCTCAGGATATCCGTTCTACCATGTGTCTGATCATGGAAGAGATGGGCCTGGTTGTTGAAGCGCATCACCACGAAGTGGCGACTGCTGGTCAGAACGAAATCGCGACCCGCTTTAACACCATGACCAAAAAAGCGGACGAAATTCAGATCTACAAATATGTCGTTCACAACGTCGCCCACCGTTTCGGTAAAACCGCAACCTTTATGCCAAAACCAATGTTTGGCGATAACGGTTCCGGCATGCACTGCCACATGTCCCTGTCCAAGAACGGCGTAAACCTGTTCTCCGGTGACAAATATGCGGGTCTGTCTGAGCAGGCGCTGTACTACATCGGTGGCGTAATCAAACACGCTAAAGCGATCAACGCCCTGGCTAACCCGACCACCAACTCCTACAAGCGTCTGGTCCCGGGTTACGAAGCACCGGTCATGCTGGCTTACTCTGCCCGTAACCGTTCTGCGTCTATCCGTATCCCGGTAGTTGCTTCTCCGAAAGCTCGTCGTATCGAAGTGCGTTTCCCGGACCCGGCTGCTAACCCGTACCTGTGCTTCGCAGCACTGCTGATGGCTGGTCTTGACGGTATTAAGAACAAGATCCACCCGGGCGAAGCAATGGACAAAAACCTGTACGACCTGCCGCCGGAAGAAGCGAAAGAGATCCCACAGGTTGCTGGTTCTCTGGAAGAAGCACTGAAAGAACTGGATCTGGACCGCGAGTTCCTGACCGCAGGCGGCGTGTTCACCAATGAAGCGATCGATGCGTACATTGCGCTGCGTCGCGAAGAAGATGACCGCGTGCGTATGACTCCGCACCCGGTAGAGTTTGAGCTGTACTACAGCGTTTAATCGTTTGAGTTGCCGTGGAACTTTTAGCCTGCTCAGGCAGGCTTGAGATCGATGGCGAATGATAGGACGCCTGATGGCGCAATCTTACCAGGCCTGGAGGGTAACATTACCTTGTAGGCCGGATAAGGCAAAACCGCCATCCGGCATCTATGTTTGCCAGTCATCTGTAGCCCATCCCAGGATGGGCTTTTTTCTCCACTAACAACCTGCTTTTTCGCGCTTTTTTGATGTAAAACGCTATAATGCACTAAATTGGTGCAACACTTTTCAGGAGACTGCTGAATGGCAACCGGCACGCTGCCCGATGCTGGGCAGATCCTCAATTCTTTAATCAACAGCATCTTACTAGTCGACGATGAGCTGGCTGTACATTACGCCAACCCGGCGGCGCAACAGCTGCTCGCCCAAAGCTCCCGCAAACTATTTGGTACACCGCTTCCCGATCTGTTGAGTTATTTCTCCTTAAACATCGGACTGATGCGAGAGAGCCTGGAAGCAGGCCAGGGCTTTACGGATAACGAAGTGACGCTGGTGATAGACAGCCACTCACATATCCTCTCTGTGACCGCTCAGAGGCTGCCTGATGGCCTTATCTTGCTGGAGATGGCCCCTATGGATAACCAGCGCCGTCTGAGTCAGGAACAGCTCCAGCACGCCCAGCAGATTGCTGCCCGCGATCTGGTGCGTGGTCTGGCACATGAAATTAAAAACCCGCTGGGCGGATTACGCGGCGCGGCGCAACTTCTCAGCAAAGCACTTCCGGACCCGGCGCTGACCGAATATACCAAAGTCATTATTGAACAGGCGGACCGCCTGCGTAATCTGGTCGACCGTCTGCTGGGGCCACAACAGCCGGGAATGCACATCACGGAAAGTATTCACAAAGTGGCGGAACGCGTGGTGGCGCTGGTCTCGATGGAGCTGCCGGAAAACGTCACGCTAATCCGGGATTACGACCCAAGTCTGCCTGAGTTACTGCACGACCCGGACCAGATCGAGCAGGTTTTGCTGAACATCGTGCGCAATGCTTTGCAGGCGCTGGGACCGGAAGGCGGCGAGATCATTCTGCGTACCCGCACCGCGTTTCAGCTCACGCTACACGGCATGCGTTATCGTCTGGCGGCACGAATTGATGTTGAGGATAACGGTCCGGGTATTCCCTCGCATTTGCAGGACACGCTGTTCTACCCAATGGTCAGCGGTCGCGAAGGTGGTACCGGCCTTGGATTATCTATCGCCCGTAATTTGATTGATCAACATTCTGGCAAAATTGAATTTACCAGTTGGCCGGGTCATACCGAGTTCTCGGTTTACCTGCCTATCAGGAAATAAGGTGACGTTTATGCAACGAGGAATAGTCTGGGTCGTTGATGACGATAGTTCCATCCGTTGGGTGCTTGAACGTGCGCTCGCAGGGGCAGGGCTAAGCTGTACCACATTTGAAAGTGGTAAAGAGGTACTGGACGCGCTGGCCAGCAAAACGCCGGACGTGCTGTTGTCGGATATCCGCATGCCGGGTATGGACGGCCTGACGCTGTTAAAACAGATTAAACAGCGGCATCCGATGCTTCCGGTCATCATAATGACCGCGCACTCCGATCTGGATGCCGCCGTCAGCGCCTATCAGCAAGGGGCGTTTGATTATCTGCCTAAACCTTTTGATATTGATGAAGCCGTGGCGCTGGTCGAGCGCGCCATCAGCCATTATCAGGAACAGCAGCAGCCGCGCAATGTTCAGATTAACGGCCCCACAACCGACATCATCGGCGAAGCGCCGGCAATGCAGGATGTCTTTCGCATTATTGGCCGCCTGTCCCGATCGTCAATCAGCGTATTGATAAACGGAGAGTCAGGGACCGGTAAAGAGCTGGTCGCCCATGCGTTGCACCGTCATAGCCCGCGCGTCAAAGCGCCGTTTATCGCGCTGAACATGGCGGCTATTCCGAAAGATTTGATCGAATCTGAGCTGTTTGGTCACGAGAAAGGCGCGTTTACCGGGGCGAATACCATTCGTCAGGGGCGCTTTGAACAGGCAGACGGCGGTACGCTGTTCCTCGATGAAATTGGCGATATGCCGCTGGACGTACAGACGCGTTTATTACGCGTATTAGCCGATGGACAGTTTTACCGTGTTGGCGGTTACGCGCCCGTAAAGGTAGATGTACGCATTATCGCCGCCACACACCAAAACCTTGAACTACGCGTGCAGGAAGGCAAATTCCGTGAAGACTTATTCCATCGGCTGAACGTTATTCGGGTACATCTGCCACCACTGCGCGAACGTCGGGAAGATATCCCCCGCCTGGCGCGTCATTTCCTGCAGGAGGCCGCCCGCGAACTGGGGGTGGAAGCCAAACAATTACACCCGGAAACCGAGGCTGCGCTCACCCGTCTGGCCTGGCCGGGTAACGTACGTCAGCTTGAGAACACCTGCCGCTGGTTAACCGTAATGGCTGCCGGGCAGGAAGTACTGATTCAGGACTTACCAACCGAGCTGTTTGAAACCTCTGTGCCAGACGCACCGTCCCATATGCAGCCGGATAGTTGGGCAACGCTATTGGCACAGTGGGCGGATCGGGCATTACGCTCCGGTCATCAAAACTTGCTTTCTGAGGCCCAACCAGAGTTGGAGCGCACGCTGTTGACTACCGCGCTTCGTCATACTCAGGGGCATAAACAGGAAGCGGCACGCTTGCTCGGCTGGGGTCGTAATACCTTGACGCGTAAGCTAAAAGAACTCGGAATGGAGTGACATATCGTCACTGTGTAAAGATTAATAATTGAGCGCAAATAGCTGCTATTTTGCGCTTTACTGTTCCGATGAGTTAAGTATGATCGTGCCCGGAAAACGGGGGGGAAGTCATCATGCTGGAATCAATCATTAATCTGCTGTCGAGCGGTGCAGTCGAAAGCCATACGCCACAAACTGCGGTCGCCGCAGTATTGTGCGCAGCGCTTGTTGGGCTTTTCAGCTAGCGGGTTCGCCGGGTGGCGCTTCGCCCGACCTACGTATTGAGATTTTCGTAGGCACAATAAGCGAAGCGCCACCCGGAAAAGCGTTAAATCACCCGCGAGAATTGCTGCATCCGCGCTTTCTGGCGCAGATACGCATCGAAGCACATGCAAATATTACGGATCAGCAGACGGCCCTTCGGCGTGACCTGAATCCCCTTCTCATTCACATCTACCAGCCCATCTTTCGCCAGCGGTGCCAGCAGTTTCAGGTCTTCGGCAAAATAGTCAGCGAAGTTCAGATCCCATTGCTGTTCCACAGCGGCATAGTCGAGGCGGAAGTTGCAGATCAGGAGCTTAATAACATCACGACGAATGCAGTCATCGCGGGTCAGGGCAATTCCGCGCCACAGCGCGTTCCCCTGCTCGTCTACCTGCTGATAATAGCGCTTCAGCTCTTTCTGGTTCTGCGCGTAGTTGTCACCAATCATACTAATGGCTGACACGCCCATTCCCAGCAGATCGGTATCACCCTGGGTGGTATACCCCTGGAAATTACGATGCAGCACACCCTTGCGTTGAGCAATCGCCAGCTCATCATCCGGGCGAGCAAAGTGATCCATACCAATGAACTGATAACCGGTTTCGGTCAGTGAAGAGATGGTTTCCTGCAGGATATCCAGCTTCTGCTGCGCGCTGGGCAGGTCGGCATCTTTAATTTTGCGCTGAGCGGCAAACAGCGTCGGCAGGTGCGCGTAGTTAAAGACGCTCAGTCGGTCTGGATTCAGCTCAGCAACGCGTTTCAGGGTGAAGGCGAAACTTTCCGGCGTCTGTTTTGGCAAACCATAAATCAGATCGATGTTCGTTGAGGTAAAGCCAATCTCACGCGCATGATTCAGCAGCGCAAAGATAAACTCCTCATCCTGCTCACGGTTCACCAGGCGCTGAACTTCTTTATTGAAGTCCTGCACCCCCATGCTCAGGCGGTTAAAACCTTCAGCGCGTAAATGATCGAGCACATCCAGCTCAATTTCACGCGGATCCACTTCGATCGAAATTTCGGCGTCGTCGTTAAAGTTAAAGTTGCCACGTAGCAGCGACATCAAACGGCTGATTTGCGCTTTATTCAGGTACGTTGGCGTGCCGCCGCCCCAGTGCAGCTGACTGACATGGCGTCCGGCGAACAGCGGTGCGCGATGAATAATTTCTTGTTCTAAGACATCGAGGTATTGATCGGCTTTATGCTGCTGGCGAGTCACGACCTTGTTACAGCCGCAGAAGTAGCACAGCTTGTGGCAGAACGGGATGTGAACGTACAACGAGAGAGGACGCTCAGGATAACGCGCCACGGCCTTTAGAAATGCCTCAGTGCCGTAGTCTTCAGAAAACTCCAGCGCGGTCGGGTACGAGGTATATCGTGGCCCGGAATAGTTATATTTCTGGATCAGGGCCAGGTCCCAGTCTATTAACTGCTCTGACATGCTCACTCCTTCCGATGGCGTCTCTGGCGGGTACGGCGTACCGACTTAACCCCAGTACGGGTGATAAGTCGGTTGCGCAGCCACTTCTGTCGCCGCGACAACCGCTGTAGTTTAACGAATAACCACACCAGATAACATATAACCGGAAGGGTTATAAGCAGGACGGGAAGACCCACGGTGTAAAACCGTTAGTTGCCGCCTTTCAGCAGGCGCATCATGTCTTCCTGCTTTTCTTCTTCTTCCTCTTCTTCCTCGTCATCGTAAGAAAGACCCAGCTTTTGCATCAGCTCATCGATGCGATCCAGCTTGGCATCAACCCAGGACTGATCTTCCGCGCTCAGGGTTTCTCCTGCTTCAAGACGCTCCAGCAGCGCATCCAGGCGCTCATCCGTTTCCAGTAAATCCAACTCAGCCTGTGGTGAAAGCATAGGTTTCTCACTCTTCGGTTTGTGCTGTTTGGTGACTTTTTCGGTCACGCCCAATGGAATGGGGGTTTTGCTGCCAATACGAGGATCTTTTTGCTTATTTTGGTTTCCGCCACCAGATGCGCCTTCGCTACCGGACGCACGGCTACCTGCCGCATGACCACGGTGTTTTTTCTGGCGCTTACGGTCGCGAGCTTCCTGGTTAATTTCTTCGCGTGTTTTACGACGCGCTTTTGCAGGACCTTTACCGCGTGGTGTAGAAGTTGGTTTCATCATGATTCGTCTTTGGCTGTTTTTATTCAGTATATAATTGCGCCGGAATCTAGCAGAAATAAAGAAAAAAGGCGACAGAGTAATCTGTCGCCTTTTTTCCTGACTCTCAACCCTTACGGGCTCTACAATCCCTGTTGGCTATCAACACACCCTGTTTTTCCCTTAGCCTGTAACATTCCGTGTTGTTTCCATTTCCTTTTACTAACGTCTCCGGACGTTTGTCTTCCTGACAATCCTGTGTCTTCGCCTCCTGGCGCTCCTGACCCTCATCCTGAGTCATCTATCCTTTCAGCTTCCTCGCTATGGACGCTACTTTACCGTTTTGGTTTAAACGTACAAGTAACCTGGGTAACAATTTCTGATTTTAAGAATAGCGCCCAAATGTAACCATATGATTTATTTTAGTTCTGTCATTTTTTACTCTGTCATCTCGTATAGAAACTGTCGGCAATGTCTCACAAAGCGCGGGGTTTTTACTTACACAGCCCACTCGTCGAAAAACCAGCCTTTTGCTGGGGTTCAGGTATAATCGCTGCAAAGCCCTGATTGATGGAGAGGACTGCTTTGACTAACTTGAATTATCAACAGACGCACTTTGTGATGAGTGCGCCTGATATTCGCCACTTACCTTCCGATACCGGTATCGAAGTGGCTTTTGCTGGCCGTTCCAACGCAGGCAAATCCAGTGCGCTAAATACCCTGACGAATCAAAAAGGTCTGGCGCGTACATCTAAAACGCCGGGTCGTACACAGCTCATCAACCTGTTTGAAGTCGTTGACGGCAAACGCCTGGTCGATTTGCCAGGATACGGTTATGCCGAAGTTCCAGAAGAGATGAAGCGTAAATGGCAACGCGCGCTGGCTGAATATCTGGAAAAGCGTCAGAGCCTGCAAGGTCTGGTGGTACTGATGGATATTCGTCACCCGTTAAAAGATCTCGATCAACAGATGATCCTGTGGGCGGTTGAGAGCAACGTTCAGGTTCTGGTACTGCTGACTAAAGCAGATAAGCTGGCCAGCGGTGCACGCAAAGCGCAGCTGAATATGGTACGTGAAGCCGTACTGGCATTTAACGGTGACGTGCAGGTAGAAGCATTTTCATCGCTGAAAAAACTGGGTGTGGACAAACTGCGGCAAAAACTGGATAGCTGGTTTAGTGAACTGGCACCGGTTGAAGAGGAGCAGGACGGGGAATAACCCACCGATATGCCGGATGGCGCCGCTGCGCGTCTTATCCGGCCTACAGATCTTTATTTTTGCTCTAAATAATTCGAGTTGCATAAAGGCGGCGACGCAGCAAATCCCAGGAGCTTACATAAGTAAGTGACTGGGGTGAGCGAGGAAGCCAACGCGTATGCAGCTTGAAGTATGACGAGCAAAATAAAAAACGCCCCAGTCATTACTGACTGGGGCGGCTAAAATATTCAGCCAAATCCGATTACGTGAAGTAAAAGGTCTGAAAGATAGAACATCTTACCTCTGTACCCTACGAGAATAACTTTACTCTTTTTTGAGCAGCTCAGAAAGCACTTTTTGTAATTTTTTTTCATTCCTTACATAGGGAATTCTAATGGACATCACAAAAAGCTCTCTCTTATGTTGCTTAGTTACGAAAAAGGGGCGTTATTAAGTAAACCCTTAGTGCGCCTGATCCCAGTTTTCACCACTCCCGACTTCCACCAGCAACGGCACGTCAATCTGGGTCTCGTTTTCCATCAGTTGGTGGATCTTTTTAGAGACGCTTTCCAGATCATCTTTGTGCACTTCAAACACCAGTTCATCGTGTACCTGCATGATCATGCGCACGCGCGGTTGCTCGGTTTGCAGCCATCCATCCACAGCAATCATGGCTCGCTTGATAATATCTGCGGCAGTTCCCTGCATCGGGGCGTTAATGGCCGCACGTTCAGCACCAGCGCGACGAGCACCATTACTGGATTTAATATCCGGTAAATAGAGACGGCGACCTTCCAGCGTTTCTACATAGCCTTGCTCTTTCGCCTGCGCGCGGGTACGTTCCATGTATTCCAACACACCTGGGTAGCGTTCAAAGTAGAGCTCCATGTACTTCTGTGCTTCTTTGCGCGGAATATTCAACTGGCGCGCCAAACCAAAGGCGCTCATCCCGTAGATCAAACCGAAGTTGATGGCTTTCGCGCTGCGGCGTTGTTCGCTGGTCACGGAATCAAGCGGTAAACCAAAGACTTCAGCCGCCGTTGCGCGGTGAATGTCTTTCCCTTCGGCAAACGCGGTAAGCAGACCTTTATCACGTGAAAGGTGCGCCATGATACGCAGTTCAATCTGTGAGTAGTCCGCAGAGACAATCACGTAGTCTTCTGGCGCAATGAACGCCTGACGAATACGACGACCTTCGTCATTACGTACCGGGATGTTTTGCAGGTTTGGATCCGTTGAAGACAAGCGCCCGGTGGCGGTAACCGCCTGATGGTAGGAGGTGTGCACGCGTCCGGTTTTCTTGTTAATCATCAACGGAAGCTTATCCGTATAGGTCGACTTCAGTTTTGCTAAACCACGATATTCCAGGATCACTTTCGGCAATGGGTAATCCAGCGCGAGCTCTTCCAGTACCTCTTCCGACGTTGATGGCGCGCCGCCTGGGGTTTTCTTCAACGGCTTAATACCCTGCTTTTCAAACAGGATAGTTTGCAGTTGCTTAGTGGAAGAGAGGTTAAACGCTTCTCCGGCGATCTCGTGCGCTTTTTGCTCCAGCTCATTCAAACGCAGCGTCAGCTCTTCTGAATGCTTGTGCAGAACAGCCGGATCGATTTTCACACCGTTGCGCTCAACGCGAGACAAAACCGGCACCAGCGGCATATCGATATTTTCAAAGACGTTCAACGGCCCTTTATGCTGCTGCAATTCTGGCCACATCTTCAGATGCAGCTGTAACGTAACGTCGGCGTCTTCCGCAGCGTAACGACCGGCCTCTTCCAGTGCTATCTGGTTAAAGGTCAGCTGATTTTTGCCTTTTCCAGCGATCTCTTCAAAGGTGATGGTTTTATGTTTCAGCCAGCGGTCCGACAGGCTGTCCATATCGTGTCGTCCAGCGACGCTGTTAAGAATGTAGGATTCGAGCATGGTGTCAAAAGTGATGCCGCGCAGCTCGATGCCATAGTTCGCCAGGATGCCGCGATCGTACTTCAGGTTTTGCCCGACTTTGTGCGCGTTCTCATCTTCCAGCAGCGGCTTTAGCAGCTCCAGCGCGCGGTCGCGCGCGATCTGGTCAGGGGCATCCAGGTAATCGTGGGCAACAGGAACATACGCCGCCACACCCGGTTCAATGGCAAAAGACAGGCCAACCAGATTCGCGGAAATGTTGTCCAGGCTGTCAGTTTCAGTATCGAAGGCAAAGACAGGTGCTTTTTTAAGCTTAGCGATCCACGCTTCCAGCGTCGCTTCGTCCAGAATCGTCACATAGTTATCGTACGAAAGAACCGTAGCCGGCTCCTCAGGCGTTTCATCGACGACAATAGTTTCTTGTGGTTTTGCCGCCGGCTTCGTTCCTTTTGCCTGTAGCCATTTACCTGCTTCAACGTCAGTAACCCAACGTTTGAATTCATACTGTTTAAACAGGCCAAGCAGTTCTTCTGCAGCGGGCTGACGGACTTCCAGCTGCTCACAGGTCAATTCCAGCTCAACATCCGTTTTGATGGTAGCCAATTGATAAGAGAGGTACGCCACCTCTTTGTTCTGCTCAAGTTTGCCCGCCATGGTTTTCGCACCACGGAAGGTCAGCCCCGCTATTTTGTCTGATTCGGCATAGAGGGTATCCAGCCCACCCAGCCCCTGCAGCAGTGCCTGAGCGGTTTTTTCGCCTACGCCTGGAACGCCAGGAATGTTATCTGAGGAATCCCCCATCAGCGCCAGGAAATCGATGATCAGTTCCGGCGGGACGCCGTACTTATTCACAACTTCATCCGGGCCGAGGATCGTATTGGTCATGGTGTTGATAAGGGTGATATTCGGCGTCACTAACTGAGCCATATCTTTATCACCGGTGCTAATCAGCACCGGGCGACCGATCTTCTCTGCTTCCCGCGCCAGCGTACCGATAACATCGTCCGCCTCCACGCCAGAAACAGCCAACAGTGGCAGCCCCATCGCCTTTACCATCGCATGCAGAGGTTCAATCTGCGCACGCAGATCGTCCGGCATCGGTGGGCGGTGAGACTTATAATGTTCGAATAATTCATCACGGAAGGTTTTACCCTTGGCGTCGAATACCACCGCAGCATGGGTTGGTTGATATTGCAGAATCAAGCTACGCAGCATGTTGAGGACACCGTACATCGCGCCCGTAGGTTCTCCTGCGCTGTTAGTCAGCGGTGGGAACGCGTGGTATGCGCGATACAGGTAAGATGAGCCATCTACAAGGATAAGTGGGTTTTCTGGGATCTGAACCATAATGTCCGTGCCTGTTTATCAGATTATGGGTAAAGGATGCCACAGACAGGATGAAAACATGAGTTTTTCGCCGCATTTGTCGAAAAACTTTTGCAGATCTTCTGCTTTGCTCGCAAAGACAGCTGTGGATAACTTTGTGAATAAATAATTTTCAGCTCTTTAAATATAGCAAGGAAATTAATGCTTCATTATATTTATATATATTTTTCAAAAGGTTAAATTAACGCACAGCATTTTATTCCATTTTTTCAGCTTATATCCTGATGTGGATAGATATTCTCTTTTTTTCTATTCAGGGAAGATCCATCATTTGGTTCGTTTTCTGATAAAATCAGCCCCTTGCGCCTCTTTCGCGCACTGTCTATGGCTAACCTTTTGAATAATTTAATTATGACGAGAATACTCGCTGCGATAACGCTGTTGCTGAGTATCGTGTTGACCATATTGGTCACGATTTTTTGTTCTGTGCCGATCATCCTTGCCGGAGTTGTGAAACTCCTTTTGCCCATTCCTGTCGTCTGGCGCAAGGTTTCCGTCTTCTGTAATTTCATGATGTACTGCTGGTGTGAAGGTCTGGCGCTACTGCTGCACCTTAATCCGCGGCTGAAGTGGGATGTTGAAGGGCTGGAAGGTCTTAGCAAGAAAAACTGGTATCTGCTCATTTGTAATCATTACAGCTGGGCCGATATCGTTGTGCTTTGCGTTCTGTTCCGTAAGCACATCCCGATGAATAAATATTTCCTCAAGCAGCAGTTGGCCTGGGTGCCCTTTATTGGCCTGGCCTGCTGGGCGCTGGATATGCCGTTTATGAAACGCTATTCACGTGGCTATCTGCTTCGCCATCCGGAACGCCGTGGTAAAGATGTCGAAACAACGCGTCGTTCCTGCGAGAAGTTTCGCGTACACCCGACAACCATTGTGAATTTTGTCGAAGGTTCACGCTTTACCAAAGATAAACGTGAGCAAACCCGCTCTCCTTATCAAAACCTGCTCCCTCCTAAAGCGGCAGGTATTGCAATGGCATTGAACGTACTGGGGTCACAGTTCGATAAAATGTTGAACGTCACGTTGTGCTATCCGGAAAACAGTAGCCGACCGTTCTACGATATGCTGAGCGGTAAGCTAACGCGGATTGTCGTGCGGGTGAATCTGGAGCCAATCCATGAAGAGTTACACGGTGATTACGTGAACGATAAGGCATTCAAGCGCCGCTTTCAGCTGTGGTTGAATACGCTGTGGAGTGAGAAAGACGCGCAGCTCGACGCGATTAAAGCCTCAAAATAAAAAAGCCGGTCAGTGACCGGCTTTTGCTTTTACTTCTGACCGACCAGGTATTTCACGGTATCCGCATACTGTTGTACAAAGATATCCATGCTGCTGGTATCCATGCCTTGCGGATTTACCTGATATTTACCATTCACGAACATCGCCGGAACGCCCTGCAGCTGTAAATCAGCCGCTGCTTTTTCCTGCTGTGCCACGAGAGATTTCACTACGAAGCTGTTCCATGCCGCATCATAGTCTTCGCCTTTAATACCCGCATCGACAAACACTTTACGGATATCAGCAACAGACTGAACGGTCTGGGTTTTCTGAACCCCTTCAAACAGCGGAACAGTGACCTGATCTTCAACACCCAGCGCCATTGCAACCGCCCATGCCTGCGTCAGGTCTTTGCCCAAAGGCCCGAGAAACTCGACGTGGTATTTGGTCATCTTGGTGCCTTCCGGCAGTTTTTTCTTCACGTTATCAGACACATGAAGCACTTCTTCAAACTGATAGCAGTGCGGGCAGTAGAAGGAGAAGAACTCCAACACTTGCGGTTCACCCGCAACAGGCTTCTCCAGGGTGATGTATTGTTTACCATCCTGGAACTGCGCTGCAGATGCGCTAAAAGCTAAGACCATACCAGCCAGCGCCAGCCATATTTTTTTCATGTTCAAGTTTCTCCGATTAATACATTGGCGTTAATTGTAAGGGGGGCTCTTGCAGAATTTTTGCCTGCTCAATAAAGGTCGCGGTCTGACGATGCCAGTAATCTTCCCCAGTTAACCACGGGAAATTTTTTGGAAATGCAGGGTCAGCCCAACGTCGAATTAGCCAGGCAAGATAATAAACTAAACGCATAGCGCGTAAAGGTTCTATCAGTCCGATTTCAAAGGTGTCGAACTCACTAAACTCTTCATAAGCCTCGATAATGGTTTCCAGCTGCATACGTTGTTCAGCTTTATCACCATTGAGGAGCATCCATAAATCCTGAATAGCCGGACCGTTTCGGGCATCATCTAAATCGACAAACATCGGGCCATCGCGCCACAGAATATTACCGGCATGACAATCACCGTGCAGGCGTAATGTGGTAAAACGCGTATGCCAGCGTTCGGTAACGATCGCGATAAGCGCATCCGTTGCCTTCAGGAATGCCGCTTTTTGCCCTGATGGGATTAGCTGTGCGTGTTCAAAAACTTTACGCGGTTCGGTCAGGTATTCTTCAAGGCCAATCGTTGGGCGGAAGGTAAAAATACGCTTGCTTCCGGTCTGGTGCATACGCCCGAGATAGCGCCCCACCGCTTCCATCTGATCGATGTTGTCGGCTTCAAACTGGCGTCCACCGACGCTGGGGAAGATCGCATAATGGAAACCCTGGTGGCTTAACAGCGTTTGGCCGTTCAGTACCAACGGCGCAGCTACCGGGACTTCATCGCTTACCAGTTCCAGAGCAAACTGGTGCTCTTCCTGGATCTGATCGACAGACCAACGTTCAGGGCGATAAAACTTAACGACAAAGCGTCGACGGTCTTCGTCCTGGAATTGATAGACACGGTTTTCATAGCTGTTAAGCGGGGTAAGCCCGGAATCCACCCGGATCCCCTGCTCAAACAGTGCATCCATGATGGTATCCGGGTGTAGCGTCTGGAAATTAAAAGCGTTGTCGTTCATCCCATCATCCGGAAAATACTACGAATGATTCAGGATATCATTTCGCAGCGCTTTCGGTGGCGGCGATTACAAGCTTTTACTCTTTAATTACACCACGAGCGCGGAGTAGTGCAGTTTTAAAATCTTCTTCATAATCTTTCTGAATACCTGGAATGACAGCATCCTTCGCTGAGTCTCGCATTTTCAGGTGATAGATCAGAATGTCATCAGTTAAATCCGCCAGTTCGCCGTCAAAACCTGACTCTTGCGCCAGTTTCTGCAAAAATTGCATCAGGTTAAGATCGGGTTCCTTCTGCCAGGCTGGCTGGAGGAGTTCAATAACTTCATTCAGACGTTTACATTTCATGGTTGTGCTCCTTAGGCTCAATACAGATACGTTAGCAGGGTCAATCCCACATTAAAAGAGGCGATATCAGTGATTCTGGATAGTGCAATAACAGGGGTTGTGCTGGCTGGCGGTAAGGCCAGACGGATGGGTGGAACCGATAAAGGTCTGCTTGAACTGGACGGTAAACCTCTTTGGCGGCATGTGGCCGACATTCTCGCTTTGCAGGTCGAAACCGTGGTGGTTAATGCCAATCGCCACCGGGATATATACCAGCAAAGCGGCCTGAAAGTTATTCCCGATTCCTTGGCCGATTTCCCTGGCCCACTGGCCGGGATGCTATCGGTATTCCTGCAGCAAACGGGGGAGTGGTTTCTGTTTTGCCCGTGCGATATGCCCTATATTCCTCACGATCTGGTCGCTCGTTTAAAAGAGCAGCGCAAAGCTGCACCGGTTGTCTGGGTGCATGATGGGGAAAGAGATCACCCAACCATTGCGCTGATGCACCGCTCTATGCAGCCTTTGCTGCAGGATTATCTTCAGTCTGGTGAACGACGCGTTATGGTCTTTATGCGTCTGGCTGGCGGTCATGCTGTCGATTTCAGCGATCATAAAGATGCGTTCGTAAACGTGAATACCCCCGAAGAGCTCGCAAAATGGCAGGAAAAATCATGATCCCATTACTCGCCATTGCGGCATGGAGCGGCACGGGAAAAACCACGCTGCTCAAAAAGTTGATCCCGGAACTACGTGCCAGAGGTATACGTCCCGGATTGATTAAACATACTCATCACAATATGGATGTCGACAAGCCCGGTAAAGATAGTTATGAACTGCGCAAAGCCGGTGCAGCACAAACGCTGGTCGCCAGCCAGCAACGTTGGGCATTAATGGTAGAAACACCGGAAGAGCCCGAACTGGATTTAGCGTATCTGGTAAGCCGGATGGATGCAGCGACGTTGGATCTAGTGCTGGTTGAAGGGTTTAAGCATGAACCTGTCGCTAAGATCGTGCTTTTTCGCGACGGTTGCGGGCATAGTCCTGAAGAATTGGCGATAGACGAATATGTTATCGCGGTTGCCAGTGATGTTCCGCTGGCGGTGGATGTTCCATTGTTAGACATCAACGATATACAGCAACTTGCTGATTTTGTTACGCAATGGATAAGATGGTAACCGTGGTGTTGTGATGCGCCTGATGCGCTGCGCTTATCAGGCCTACAAAATACATTCAGCCCAGCCCCTGCACGCCGCATCCGGCGGTTTTCATCCCGCACAGACGCAAAAAAGCCCATCCGGCAGGATGGGCTTCTTCACTTTAATTA
>NZ_JAOWIA010000009.1:0-220 GCF_030332345.1 Citrobacter sp. Cpo221 | reverse complement strand
TAAGTCGCTGCGGGCTGACTGATTAGCTGCTGATCGAGGGAGATTCGTGTTTCAACATAATCTGCCGCAGGTGAAGGAAATCCCATGTTTACGCCCTCTCTTGAATACCGGATAAAAACACAGTATAAATACTGCATATACATCCAGTAAAGAGGCAATAAGCAATGTTCGTGGAACTCGTTTATGACAAAAGGAATTTTGATGGTCTGCCCGGTGCAAA
>NZ_JAOWIA010000008.1:0-264 GCF_030332345.1 Citrobacter sp. Cpo221 | reverse complement strand
ATCCACTATGCCTGTTGCGCTGCGCTTATCAGGCCTACGATTTACATGCTGCCGTAGGCCGGATAAGGCGCCAGCGCGCAGATTTGTCTGCAGAACGGTTTTACACAATAGCCGCAATCACAACGCCTGATGCGCTGCGCTTATCAGGCCTACGATTTGCACGCTGCCGTAGGCCGGATAAAGCACCAGCGCGCAAATTTGTATGCAAAACGGTTTTACACAATAGCCGCAATCACAACGCCTGATGCGCTGCGCTTATCAGGC
>NZ_JAOWIA010000007.1:0-914 GCF_030332345.1 Citrobacter sp. Cpo221 | reverse complement strand
CAAAATCGGTGGAGCTGCATGACAAGGTCATCGGGCATTATCTGAACATAAAACACTATCAATAAGTTGGAGTCATTACCAACGTTAGGATGGCGATCCCTAAGGTTAATAAATGAATTTCTGAGAGTCGACCAGGCAGGGCAATGATCTTCTCAATCACTTGCTCTTCATCAAGCGTAACCCCCAATACCTTACCGAGTTGCCCGACAATAATCGTCACGGCAACGCCGTTAAGCAGACCCGTTAGAATGGGATGAGAAAGCAGGTCAGCAAGCGCCCCCAGGCGAAATTTACTGGCAAGCAGGCACCATCCCCCCATCATCACAGTCATGACAATTGTTAACTGCCAGTGAAGTTCTGGGTTTCCGGCAGAAAGAGGAACTACAACGGCTGCAATTACCGCGCAGGTCGTGGCATCAGGACCAACAATCAATTGGCGGGAAGAACCAAACAGCGCATAAGCTAGCATTGGCAAAACGCAGGAATATAACCCGACGATAGCCCCGACTCCCGCTAACTCAGCGTAAGCAATCGCAACCGGTAGTGCTACGGCAGCAACGGATAACCCGGCTTTAACATCATATTTTAGCCAGCTTTTATCGTACGCTAATAAATTTTTTAGCCCCGGCATGTAGTTTAATACCATTTTTCCGAACACTTTATTCTCCGGATAGACCCTTACTAATAGATAAAGGTACACGTAACTGTCGCAGGCGATCCTGATATTTTCGGGAGGTAATACAGAAAATTCAGATTGGGGGGTTTACCGCATATGCCGCAGGAAGGCTTGTGTTATGGAGGTTCAGGATATTGCTTTGCACCCGATGGTGCTGCGATGTGCCTGATGCGCTGCGCTTATCAGGCCTACAAAATACGTTCAGCCCAGCCCCTGCAGGCCGGATAAGGCGGCACGC
>NZ_JAOWIA010000006.1:0-281 GCF_030332345.1 Citrobacter sp. Cpo221 | reverse complement strand
CACACTACCATCGGCGCTACGGCGTTTCACTTCTGAGTTCGGCATGGGGTCAGGTGGGACCACCGCGCTACAGCCGCCAGACAAATTCTTTTCTAAGTGCCGAACTTTAACCGAAAAACTGGTGCTGATACCCAGAGTCGAACTGGGGACCTCACCCTTACCAAGGGTGCGCTCTACCAACTGAGCCATATCAGCACACTAAATTTGATGCCTGGCAGTTCCCTACTCTCGCATGGGGAGACCCCACACTACCATCGGCGCTACGGCGTTTCACTTCTGAG
>NZ_JAOWIA010000005.1:0-229 GCF_030332345.1 Citrobacter sp. Cpo221 | reverse complement strand
GATGGCGCTACGCTTATCAGGCCTACAAAACTACAGACCAGGCATAAATCTTGTACGCCGGATAAGGTGCTTGCGCCGCATCCGGCAACCGTTGTGCCTGATGGCACTGCGCTTATCAGCGCCTACGAAACTACAGACCAGGCATAAATCTTGTAGGCCGGATAAGGCGCTTGCGCCGCATCCGGCTACGGTTGTGCCTGATGGCACTGCGCTTATCAGCGCCTACGAA
>NZ_JAOWIA010000004.1:0-211 GCF_030332345.1 Citrobacter sp. Cpo221 | reverse complement strand
CTCAGAAGTGAAACGCCGTAGCGCCGATGGTAGTGTGGGGTCTCCCCATGCGAGAGTAGGGAACTGCCAGGCATCAAATTGCAGTAAACCGGGATGAAGAATCCGGGTGGTGACAAAGAAATTCGGTGGAGCGGTAGTTCAGTTGGTTAGAATACCTGCCTGTCACGCAGGGGGTCGCGGGTTCGAGTCCCGTCCGTTCCGCCACTTATTA